>CAMLHI010000052.1 GCA_946479705.1 uncultured Oxalobacteraceae bacterium | reverse complement strand
GCCCGATGAAGGGCTCGACGCCGCCACCATCTCCACACGCGCGCTGGCGGGCGACTGTGCGCTGTGCGTTCAGGCCATCGACGTATTTTGCGGCATGCTTGGCACGGTGGCGGGCAATCTCGCCATCACCCTGGGCGCGCAGGGCGGGGTGTACATCGGCGGCGGCATTGTGCCGCGCCTGGGCGAGCACTTCGACCGATCCTCCTTCCGTCAGCGTTTCGAGCAAAAGGGGCGTTTCGTCAGCTACCTGGCGCAGGTGCCGACCTTCGTCATCACGGCCGAATATCCGGCCTTCATCGGCGTGTCGGCGATCCTCGCCGACCGGCTGGCCTCCCTGTAAGCGATCGGCGCCGCGCGCGCGGCCGGCTGAATTGTCCCCGTTTGCGTTTTATCGGGTACAATGACGCCAGTTGGAGCAAACGATGTCGATCGTTCGCGCAGCGTGCGCCGGGAGCGGAAAGCTTCGCGGTGGCCACGGCGAATTACCCGTTTCTCTTATAAATCAACGGTTTGGAAGCGCGAAGCTGGCGTTTCACCGGCGGCAGAGTGCATCTCGCCGCGTATTGTTTCCGCCCAGCGCGCATCGGCCTGGGCGACCGATTCCAGTTTGAACATGGTAGGCCCCGCCGGACAGCGTCTCAGGATGCCGGTCGCGCTCTACAGTTTTACCTGCACAATTCGCTCAATTTGCACGTTCCGCACCCGACATCGTTATGAATACTGATGAGGCCAAACGAGTCCTCGAAACCGCTTTGCTGTGTGCGCGCGAGCCGATGTCGATTCATGCAATGAAGAAGTTGTTTGTCGATGTGGACGATCACGGCAAGGCCATGGCCGCCGGGGTGGGCGCCGACACCATCAAGATCATGCTGGAAGAATTGCGCCACGACTGGCGCGACCGCGGCATCGAGGTGGTCAGCCTGGCCAGCGGCTGGCGTTTCCAGAGCCGGCCGGAAATGAAGCCCTATCTGGACCGCCTGAGCCCGGAAAAGCCGCAGAAATATTCGCGCGCCACCCTGGAAACCCTGGCCATCATCGCTTACCGCCAGCCGGTGACCCGCGGCGATATCGAGGAAATCCGCGGCGTGACCGTCAATTCGCAGACGATCAAGATGCTCGAGGACCGCGGCTGGATCGATGTGGTCGGCCACCGCGAAGTGCTGGGCCGGCCGGCTTTGCTGGGCACGACCAGGCAGTTCCTGGACGATCTGGGCTTGAGTGCGCTTTCCCAGTTGCCGCCCCTGCAGGAGCTCAGCACCACCCAGAGCGGCGGCGAGATGGAAGCGCTGGAAGCGGCGTTGCAGGAAAATTTTGACAAGGCGGCGGCTTCGGCCGCGGCCACCCACGATGGCGCCGGCAGCGCCGCGGCACCGGATTCCGATCCGGCCCCCGCTGCCCCCGCCGATGCTTCACCTCTTGAAGTTCTTATTCACGACCCAGCGCCAGAAGACATGGTTGACGCTGCGCCAGGTCAGCACAGTCAGCACAACCAAGAAACGAACGATGAATCCAACTAATTCCGCCGAACCGACAGTGACGAGCGCCGCCGATGCGGCTGGCCAGGGCGAGACGCCCGCCAAACCGAAGCGCCGCACCAAGGCCCAGATCGAAGCCGACGCGGCCGCGGGCGTCGCCCCGGCCAAGCCCAAGCGCGCGGCCAAGAAACCTGCCGCTGAAGGCGAGGCTGCTGCTTCGGCCGAGCCGGCTGCCGAGAAAGCGCCGCCCAAGCCGCGCGCGCGCAAGGCCGCAGCTGGCGCCGAGGCTGTGCCAGCCCCAGCGGAAGCTGCGCCGGTCGCCGATGTCCCGGGCGCCGCCGCGCCGGCGCGCACGCCGCGCGCACCGAAGAAAGCCGAGCCCGCCGCTCCCGTCGCCGAGATCGCATCTGCGCCAGCGCCGGCAGCCGCATCGGCCGGCGAGCCTGACAGCGCCGCACGCCAGGAGCGCGGTCCGCGCACCCCGCGCGGCCCACGCCAGATGCGTGAACAGCGCAACCAGCGCGCCGCCCTCAAGCAGCAGCAACAGCCAGCCGCGCCGGAAGGCGCCGCTGCCGAGCCGGCGCCCGAACAGGCTGCCGGCGCCGAGCGCCCGGAGCGCGGTCCGCGCCCGGAACGCAAGGCCGAAGGCCGCAACCGCCCGAAAAAGAACAAGAAGGGCAATCCCGGCCTGCAGCACCACAAGGGTGGCAAGCCCAACGATGCCGATGCCGCGTTCTCCTTCGTCACCTCGGACGCGTTCGACGCCAACGACGGTGCGCGCACCCAGCCGGGCAAGCAGGTGCGCCGCGACCTGACCTCCGACGACGACGCGCCCAAGCTGCACAAGGTGCTGGCCGAAGCCGGTCTCGGTTCGCGCCGCGACATGGAAGAGCTGATCATCGCCGGCCGCGTGTCGGTCAATGGCGAGCCGGCCCACATCGGCCAGCGCATCCTGCCGACCGATGCGGTGCGCATCAACGGCAAGCTGATTCACCGGAAAGTCAGCGCCAAGCCGCCGCGCGTGCTGGTGTACCACAAGCCGGCCGGCGAAATCGTCAGCCATGACGATCCGGAAGGCCGTCCATCGGTATTCGACCGCTTGCCGACCATGAAGGCCGGCAAGTGGCTGGCCGTCGGCCGTCTCGACTTCAATACCGAAGGCTTGCTGTTGTTCACCACGTCGGGCGACCTGGCCAACCGGCTGATGCACCCGCGCTACAACATCGACCGCGAGTACGCCGTGCGTACCCTGGGCGAGCTGGAAGAAGGCATGCGCCAGAAACTGCTGGCCGGCGTCGAGCTCGATGACGGCAAGGCCAATTTCACCAAGATCGCCGATGGCGGCGGCGAAGGCGTCAACAAGTGGTACCGCGTGGTCATCGGCGAAGGCCGCAACCGCGAAGTGCGCCGCATGTTCGAGGCGGTCGGCCTGACCGTTTCGCGCCTGATCCGTACCCGCTACGGCGCCATGACCTTGCCGACCAGCCTGAAGCGCGGCCGCTGGGAAGAGCTGGAAGAAAACAATGTGCGCGACCTGCTGGCCGCCTTCGGCGTCGAGAAAAAAGGCGCGGCGCCACAAAAATCGCGTCAAGACAACGATGAAGACAAGCGTTCCGATGGCAACCGCATCGACCGTGTCGATGCCAACCGCAACGCCGATCCCTTCGGCCGTCCGGCTGGCGGTAACGGCAACGGCAATCCGCGTGGCCAGAACGGCCGTGCCAAGGGTCCGCGCGGCGTGGGCAATTCCTTCGACGCGCAGCCGCGTTCGCCCGGCATGGGCGGGCAAGGCGGGCAGGGCGGTGGACGCGGCCGTCCGGGCGGCGGCGGTGGCGGTGGTGGCGGTGGCGGTGGTGCCGGCGGCAAAGGTCCGCGCCAGCCCGATCCGCTGCAAACCACCTTCGGTTTCGCCAACGCCGGTTCCTCGCGCCGTCCGCAGGGCCCGCAAGGCCCGCGCAGCGCCGACCACGGCTTGCCGCGGCGCGGCCGGCGCGGCTGATTTGAAGTGGGGAACGCGCGCTCCCGAGCCGCGTTCCGTTCTAAAATCATAAGTGTTGTTTGATTGCTCATCGGCCTAGGCGCCGATTGCGGCAAGCCCCATATCAGGTTATAATCTGCAGCCTAATAAAAGTTCTTCTCAGCGTGATCTGAAGTAAGTGCTTTCATCTGGGCTGTAAATTAAGAAGATGGGCAGATGCCCATTTTTTTTTTGGTAAATCGTTTTGATGGCCTGTGGGCCAAGTTCTGGAGAGTCTGTTTGCAGCAGTTTGATTTGATCGCCAAGACAGTGAGCGGCCTGGGCTACGAACTCGTGGAAGTGGAGCGGGGCGAGCGCGGGATTTTGCGCGTTTACATCGATTTTTCGGCGGCAGACGCGGAAGAAAAAGGCCCCATCACGGTCGAGGATTGCGCCACCGTGAGTCATCAGTTGTCGCACGTATTGACGGTGGAAAACGTCAACTACGAGCGGCTCGAAATTTCGTCGCCCGGGCTCGACCGCCCGGTGCGCACCCTGGCCGATTTCGCGCGTTTCGCGGGGCATGAATGCACCGTCAAGCTGCGCGTGGCCATGCCCGGTACTGCGAACCGGAAGACCTTCACCGGCATCTTGCAACAGCCGGACGGAGACAATCTCGCATTGGAATTTGAAAGTAAGGATGGTCCGGCGCTGTTGGAATTTACGCTCGCCGACTTGGATAAGGCACGCTTAGTGCCGCAGGTGGATTTTAAGGGACGCAAAGCATGAGTCGCGAAGTTTTGTTATTGGTGGATGCGCTGGCGCGCGAAAAAAATGTCGATAAGGACGTCGTCTTTGGGGCGCTCGAGTTCGCCCTGGCGCAAGCCACGAAGAAACGTTATGAAGGCGAAGTCGACATCCGCGTGTCCATCGACCGCGAAACCGGCGAATTCGAGTCCTTCCGCCGCTGGCACGTGGTGCCCGACGAGGCCGGCCTGCAACTGCCGGACCAGGAAGTACTGCACTTCGAAGCCAAGGAACAGATTCCGGACATCGAAGTCGACGAATACATCGAAGAGCCGATCGAGTCGGTCGAGTTCGGCCGCCGCTTCGCCCAGGACACCAAGCAAGTGGTCCTGCAGCGCGTGCGCGATGCCGAGCGCGAACAGATCCTGGTCGACTTCCTCGAACGCGGCGACTCGCTCGTGACCGGCACCATCAAGCGCATGGAACGCGGCGACGCCATCGTCGAATCGGGCAAGATCGAAGCGCGCCTGCCGCGCGACCAGATGATCCCGAAAGAAAACCTGCGCATCGGCGACCGGGTCCGCGCCTACATCCTGCGCATCGACCGCAATATGCGCGGCCCGCAAGTGATCCTGTCGCGCACCGCGCCGGAATTCATCATGAAGCTGTTCGAGCTGGAAGTGCCGGAAATCGAGCAGGGCATGCTGGAAATTAAATCGGCCGCCCGCGATGCCGGCGTGCGCGCCAAGATCGCCGTCTACACGGCCGACAAGCGCATCGACCCGATCGGCACCTGCGTCGGCATGCGCGGTTCGCGCGTGCAAGCCGTCACCGCCGAACTGGGCGGCGAGCGCGTCGACATCGTGCTGTGGTCGGAAGACCCGGCCCAGTTCGTCATCGGCGCCCTGGCCCCGGCCAATGTGTCCTCGATCATGGTCGATGAAGAAAAGCACGCCATGGACGTGGTGGTGGACGAAGAAAACCTGGCCATCGCGATCGGCCGTTCCGGCCAGAACGTGCGCCTGGCGGCCGAGCTGACCGGCTGGAAGATTAATATCATGACGGCTGAAGAGTCGGAGAACAAGGTCGCTGCCGAAACAGCTGCCGTGCGCGCGCTGTTCATGGAAAAGCTGGACGTCGACCAGGAAGTGGCTGACATCCTGGTGGAAGAAGGCTTTGCCAGCCTGGAAGAAATCGCCTATGTGCCGATTTCCGAAATGCTGGACATCGAATCGTTCGATGAAGACACCGTGAACGAACTGCGCACCCGTGCCCGCGACGCCCTCGTCACCGAAGCGATCGCTTCGGAAGAAGGCCTGGAAGGCATGGAAGAGCAGCTGGTGAATCTGGAAGGCATGGACCGTACCACTGCCGGCAAGCTGGGTCTGGCTGGCATCAAGACGGTAAGTGACTTCGCCGCGCTTGCGTATGACGAATTTGGTGCCATTCTGGCCCTCCCGTCGGACCGTGCGCGTGACCTGATCAAGAATGAATTTAATGATGTGACCGACGACGAGATGAAGCTGGTCGACTCAAAGTACGACGACCGCGCCAAGGCGCTGCAGGCGAAAGCCTGGAGCCTGGCAGAAGTGGCCAAGGCTTAATTTGAGTAACCTTATCATCTGTCTCGACACAAAGAAAAGAGGACTGAATGGCGAGTAACAACGTAGCCCAATTTGCCACCGAACTGAAGATGCCTGCAGATTTGCTGCTGACGCAGCTGCGTTCTGCCGGCGTCGAGAAAAGTTCGACGTCAGATCCATTGTCGAAAGATGATAAGGACAAGCTGCTCGATCACCTGCGCCGTACCCACGGCACGGCGACCGATTCTGGCGAAAAGAAAAAGATCACGCTGACCCGCAAGGAAACCACCGAGATCAAGCAGGCTGACGCCACCGGCAAGTCGCGCACCATCCAGGTGGAAGTGCGCAAGAAGCGCACCTTCGTGCAGCGCGACGATGTCGTCGCGCCGCCGCCGGCTGCCGCCGCCCCGGCCGCTCCCGTGGTCGATCCGGCCGACGTGGCGCGCCGCGAAGAAGAAGCGCGCCGCCAGGCCGAGCTGATCGCCCGCCAGGAAGCGGACCTGCGTGAAAAGCAGGAGCGCCTGGCCAAGCTGGACGCCGAGAAGGAAGCCCAGGCCAAGCAGGCCGAGCTGGACGCCAAGCGCGAAGCCGAAGCCGAAGCCAAGCGTGTCGCTGCCGCTGCCGCCGCCACCAGCGCCAACGCTGCCGACGACGAGAGCAAGAAAGCCGCCGACGCCGAAGCCAAGAAGAAGGCTGAAACCGCCGCCAGGGAAGCCGCCGAACGCGTGGCCGCCAACGAGCGCGCCCGCAAGGCCGTCGCTGACGAAGTCGCCCAGATCAAGGCCATGATGAATGCGCCGCGGCGCGCCATCAAGGCGCCTGAACCGGCACCGGCCCCCGTGGCCGCGCTCAAGCCGAAGGCGCCCGAAGGCACCCTGCACAAACCCGCCGATAAAAAGCCGGGCGAGAAGAAGGACGACAAGAAACCGGTCGGCGCGGACAAGAAGTCGATCAAGTCGGCCAATGTCTCCTCGACCTGGTCGGACGACGCCAAGAAACGCGGCGCGCCCGGCTCGATCAAGCCACGCGGCAATGTCGGTTCCGGCACCGGCCGTGACGGCTGGCGCGGTGGCGCCAAGGGCCGCCGCTCTTCGCACAGCGACGACCGCGAAACCAATTTCCAGGCACCGACCGAGGCGGTCATCAAGGACGTGTACGTCCCTGAAACCATCACCGTGGCCGAACTGGCGCACAAGATGTCCGTGAAGGCCTCCGAGGTCATCAAGCAGCTGATGAAGCTGGGCCAGATGTGCACCATCAACCAGGTGCTGGACCAGGAAACGGCCATGATTCTGGTCGAGGAAATGGGCCACAAGGCCTTTGCCGCCGAACTGGACGATCCGGAAGCGCTGCTGGCCGACCAGGGCGAACACGCCCACTTCGAGTCCTCGCCGCGCGCGCCAGTCGTGACCGTCATGGGCCACGTCGACCACGGCAAGACCTCGCTGCTGGACTACATCCGTCGCGCCAAAGTGGCGTCGGGCGAAGCCGGCGGCATTACGCAGCACATCGGCGCTTACCACGTCGAAACGCCGCGCGGCATCATCACCTTCCTCGATACCCCGGGTCACGAGGCGTTCACCGCCATGCGTGCCCGCGGCGCCAAGGCCACCGACATCGTCATCCTGGTGGTGGCGGCGGACGATGGCGTGATGCCGCAAACCAAGGAAGCGATTGCCCACGCAAAAGCTGCCGGCGTACCCCTGGTGGTGGCGATCAACAAGATCGACAAACCGGGCGGCAACGTCGACCGCGTGATGCAGGAACTGATCGCCGAACAGGTTGTGCCGGAAGAATACGGCGGCGAATCGCCCTTCGTGCCGGTATCGGCCAAGACCGGCCAGGGCATCGATGCCCTGCTGGAACAGGTGCTGCTGCAGGCCGAAGTGCTGGAACTCAAGGCCCCGATCGACGCGCCAGCGCGCGGTCTGGTGGTCGAAGGCCGTCTCGACAAGGGCCGCGGTCCGGTTGCAACGATCCTGGTGCAGTCCGGTACCCTGAAGCGCGGCGACGTGATTCTGGCCGGTTCCTCGTATGGCCGTGTGCGCGCCATGCTGGACGAAAACGGCAAGGCCATCGCGGAAGCCGGTCCATCGATTCCGGTCGAGATCCAGGGCCTGACCGAAGTGCCGGTCGCCGGTGAAGAAGTCATGGTCATGGCCGACGAGCGCAAGGCGCGTGAAATCGGTCTGTTCCGTCAAGGTAAGTTCCGCGACGTGAAACTGGCCAGGCAGCAAGCCGCCAAGCTGGAAAACATGTTCGACCAGATGGCCGAAGGCGAAGTGAAGAACCTGCCGATGATCGTCAAGACCGACGTGCAGGGTTCGCTCGAAGCGCTGGTCGGTTCGCTGCAGAAACTGTCGACCTCGGAAGTGCGCGTGCAGGTGGTGCACTCGGCGGTGGGCGGGATTTCCGAATCCGACGTCAACCTGGCCGTGGCCTCGAAAGCGGTCATCATCGGCTTTAACGCCCGGGCCGACGCCCAGGCGCGCAAGCTGGCCGAGTCGAACGGCGTGGACATCCGCTACTACAACATCATTTACGATGCGATCGACGAGATCAAGGCGGCGCTGTCGGGCATGCTGGCACCGGAAAAACGCGAGCACGTCACCGGCCAGGTCGAGATTCGCCAGGTCATCCTGGTGTCCAAGGTCGGCGCGATTGCCGGTTGCCTGGTCACCGACGGCGTGGTCAAGCGCAGCTCCTCGGTACGCCTGCTGCGCAACAACATCGTGCTCTGGAGCGGCGAGATCGACTCGCTCAAGCGCTTCAAGGACGATGCCAAGGAAGTGCGCGCCGGCCTCGAGTGCGGCCTGTCGCTCAAGAACTACAACGAGATCCAGGTCGGCGACGTCCTCGAAGTGTTCGAAGTTCAAGAGATCGCCCGCACCCTGTAATTGGCTGCGGTCCCGATGGGGCGCCAAGCGGCTCACGCCGTTGGCGCCCCATCGTTTTTCAGTAAAGAGTAGTATAGAAACATGGCTAAACACAGCAAAACCATCCCGGCCCGCGGACTGCGGGTGGCCGACCAGATCCAGCGCGACCTGGCCGAGATCATCGCCTTCGGCGGCATCAAGGACCCGCGCATCGGCATGGTCACCATCGCCGAAGTGCAGCTGACGCCCGACTACGCCCATGCCAAGGTGTACTTCACCATGCTCAAGGACGACAAGGAATCGGTCAAGAACACCATCGACGGCCTCAACGCCGCCGCCGGCTTCATCCGCAACCAGTTGGGCAAGCGCTTGCACATCCACACGCTGCCGGCGCTGCATTTCGTGCACGACACCTCGACCGCGCGCGGCATGGAAATGTCCCTGCTGATCGACCAGGCCAACGCCAGCCGCGCGGCCGACGCCGAGCCGGACGACAAAGCGGAATAAGCCTTCCCCCGGCTGCCGCCCGCATGGCGCGGCCTCATTTGGCACGACAATGAAACTACCCCACACCAAACGCGTCCGCGACCTGGTCGATGGCGTCCTGCTGCTCGACAAGCCGGTCGGCCTGTCGTCCAACGATGCCCTGATCAAGGCCAAGCGCTTCCTCAACGCCAAGAAAGCCGGGCACACCGGCACGCTCGACCCCTTCGCCACCGGCCTGTTGCCGCTGTGCTTTGGCGAGGCGACCAAGTTCTCGCAGGATTTGCTGGAGGCGGACAAGACCTACGAAACCACGGTCCACCTTGGCATCGCCACCAATACCGGCGACACGGAAGGCGAAGCCATCGCCACACGCGAGGTGAACGTCACGCGCGCGCAGATCGATGCGGTGCTGGCCCAGTTTCGCGGCCCCATCATGCAAGTGCCGCCAATGTACTCGGCGCTCAAGCGCGACGGCAAGGCGTATTACGAATATGCGCGCGAAGGCATCACGCTCGAACGCGAAGCGCGTCCGGTCACGATCCTCGACCTCACTTTCCTGGACTACAGCGCGCCTTTCCTGAAACTGTCGGTCACCTGTAGCAAGGGCACCTACATCCGCGTGCTCGGCGAAGACATCGGCAACGCCCTCGGCTGCGGCGCCCACCTGAACGCGCTGCGGCGCACGCAGGTCGGCGCGCTCACCACCGCCGGCATGGTCACGCTGGAACAGATCGGCGCGCAGGAACTGCCGACCAGCCTGCTGGCGCCGGTGGACGCGCTGCTGTCGAGCTTCCCATCCATCGTGCTCACCGACGAGCTGGCCAAGCGATTCCTGCAAGGCCAGCGTCTTGCGCTCGGCAAGGAAGCCATCGAGGTGCCAGGCGAGCAGGGCAGGGTGCGCGTGT
>CAMLHI010000051.1 GCA_946479705.1 uncultured Oxalobacteraceae bacterium | reverse complement strand
GGCGGCACCAGGATGCCGGTAAAGCCGGAATGCACCAGGATCGGATTGCCCCCCACCGCGGTGGCGACCACCGGAAGGCCGGTGGCCATCGCTTCCAGAACCGTGTTGGTCGCGCTGTCGGAAAGCGATGGCTGCACGAAGACGTCCATGGCACGCAGCAGTTGGGCGACGTCGCTGCGTTCGCCCGGAAGCCAGGCACGGTGCGAGGCGCCGGCGCGTGTGAGCAGATCGAGGCATTCGGCGCGGCGCGGGCCGTCGCCCACGATGAGCAGGCGCATGCGCTGGTGCGCCGGATGAGGCGAGGCAATCAGGCGCAGGAAGGCCTCGACCAGGCCAGGATAGTCCATCAGTTCGTCGATGCGCCCGACGCTGCCCACCACGAAGGCGTTATCCTGCATGAAGTCGGCGGGCCCGATGGCGGCGGGCGGCCCCAGGCGCGGGTGGTACTGGATGCTGTCGACGCCATTGGGAATTTGCGATACCCGCCCGGGTTCGGCGCCGACCGAGTCGATCAGCCAATGCTCGAGGTCGACGCTGACGGCGATGAAGTGGCCGATGAGGGGACGCAACAGCCGGCGCAGCAGATTGTATTTGAGGCGGTTGCCGTTGATGTCCGCCATGTCGCGCCCGTGTTCGCCATGGACGCGGCGCTTGACGCCGGCCAGCGCGGCCACCAGCTGGCCTTCGAGGCCGCACAGGTTGCGCGTGTGGATCAGGTCTGGCTGCAGCGCGCGCAGCGTCTTGAACATGCGCAGGTAGTGGCCGAAATCCTTGCCCTCGCGCTTGTGCAGGCTGATGATTTCGACGCCGCGGGCGCGGATGTGTTCGTGGTAGGCGGAATAGTCCTTGAGGGTGACGATGGCGTGCCGGTAGCGTTCCGGCGGCATGTGTTTGATCAGGTTGATCAGGCCGTTTTCGAGGCCTCCGACGTCGAGCTGGTGGATCAAATGGACCACCAGCCGCGGTGGTTCAAGGGTGGCAGTCATCATCGACTCCGCAACAGGTTGGTTGGCCGCACTGCTTGTCGAACTGGCCGGTGCGGCGCCCGGCCAGCTGCTTGGGGGTCACTCGTAGTAGCCGTAGTAGTCGCCGCCGGGGAAGCCGCGCGCCTTGTTGCAGATGAGGTCGACGCGCTTGCAGCCATCGAGCCGGCGCAAGGCTTCGCGCACATCGCGCTGTGTCGTCGATTCCGCTTCGATCACCATCACGACCTGGCCCATCTGGGCGGCGAGCACGTTGGCCTCGGTGGTCAGCAGCAGCGGCGGCGAGTCGAAGATGACGATCCGGTCCCTGTAGCGGCTGGCGATCTCGGCCAGCAGTATGCTCATAGCCTGGCTTGCGAGCAGTTCGGTGGCGTGCTTGTTGTTGCGGCCGGCCGGCAGCAGGCTCAGGGCAGGGACATTGGTGCGCAAGATGACTTCCGACGCATCCATGTCGTCGCTCAGCAGCAGGTCCATCAGCCCGGCCGCTGGCGGCAGGCCAAGCACCTTGAGGACCGAGGGGCGCGCCACGTCGGCATCGACCAGCAGCACGGTGTGGTCCTTTTCCATGGCGATACTCATGGCCAGATTGATTGCGCAATAGGTCTTGCCTTCGCCGGGCAAGGCGCTGGTGACGACGATCAGGTTGCCATTGGGCGTTCCTGCGGCGACCGCAGCGGCGGCGGCACGCAGCAGTGGCCGCTTGATGATGCGAAAATCTTCCGCCGCCGGCGTGCGGCCGCCATCATGGGTCACCATGCCCATCTGGTGCAGCCGCAACAGGTTGATGTCGATGTCGTGCTCCGGCGCGGTCAGGCCGTCTGGCGAAATGCTGGTATCCATGCGAGCCTCCGGGTGGATCGAGGGTTAGTTCATCAAGACGGCCGAGGCCATTACGGCGGCGAAGGCGCACAGCAGGCCGGCACAGGCCACGCCAAACAGGTATTGGCCGCGGTGGCGCCGGCGCTGCTCCAGGTCGGTCCAGTTCATCGTGACGGTACCGAGCACGTTCAGGCCGGTCAGCTCACGCATCGCGCCTGGGCCGGCGAAGGTGGGACGGGCCTGGCTGATTGCGGTGGCGATACCGAGCCCGCTCACGAGTGCGGCCAGCATTACCACACTGTAGAGCAGCATGCGGTTCGGACCGACCGGCGCGATCGGCAGGAAGGGCGGATCGATGATCTTGAAAGTCATCATTTCGGTGGTGGAGCTCAGCTGTCCAGACAGTTTCGCCGCTTCGCGCTTGCTGATGAGCTGCTCGTAGTTGACCTTGTTGATCTCGTAATCGCGGTTGAGCTGTGCCAGCTGGGATTCCACCTCTGGAACGGCATTGCTTTGCTCGCGCAGTCGCTCGTGGCGAGCACTGTATTCCTGGACCCGCACCTTGATGGCGGCAATCTTGGCATCGGCTTCGGTCAGTGCCACCTTCAGTTGTTGCAGCATGGGACTGTAGTTGCGGCCTGGGTCGCTGTCGGCGAACTTGCTTTCCTCGATCTTGCGCGCTTCGAGCTGCGTCAGCAGGCGGCGGGCAGCGACAATGTCGGGATGAAGGTCGGTGTATTGCATCAACAAGGCATCGAGGTTCTTGTTGACGGCGGCGATGCGCTCATCGAGTTCGGGATTGCGGCCGGCGACCTGGCGGGTGCTGCTGCCCAGTTTGGGTTCACCGCTGATCTGGGCTTGGATGGCGGCGCGCGACTGCTCGGCTTCGGCCAGTTCCAGGCGGGCGGCACCGAGGGCATCGGCGGCAATGGCCAGTTGGGCCGTGTAATCCACGCCCTGGCGCGGCAGCAAGCCAGCATGGCGCAGCTTGAATTCCTTGACGCTGTTTTCGGCCGCGACAAGGCGTTCCTCGTAGCTCTTGATCTGCTCGTCGATAAATTGCACGGCGCGGGCGGAGTCGCCCGATTTGCCCTTGAAGCTGCCTTCGACAAAGATGGTCAGCAGCGCCTGCACCACGTCGCGCACTACGCGCGGATCGTGCTGGCTATAGGTGATGGTGTAAATGTCGTTGGTGCTGGTGCCGGAAATCTTAATGTTGGTCATGAGGTTCTCGACCACCGCCTCCTGCTCGCGAGCGGTGCGGCCGCGCACGTCGAGGTCGACCATGCGCATGACGCGCTCGATATTGGGACGGCTAAGCAAGGTGCGGCTCATGATGGACACTTGCTGCTCGATGTTAGGCACACTCGTCATGCCAGCCAACAGCGGCTTGAGGATGGTCTGGGTATCGACAAACACCCGCGCCGAAGTTTGAAAGTCGTTCGGCAGCAGAAACACCTTGGTCCAACCGCCGAGGGCCACCAGCCACATGGCCGCCACGGCAATCCAGCGATATTTCCAGACGCCGCGGATGAGCAACAGCATCTGGCTGAGTAAGTCCTCCATATTGTCGCAATCTCCGTGGGTCGGACCGCAAGGGGAAGCGGTGAGGGCTTCTCCACTCGTCGGATTATATGGCTGTGGAAACAGTGCAAATTCTCAACTCGTGGCGCACTTGAGCCTGGTCAAGCGCCTGCGGCGACATGGCGGCCAGGCGCGCGACCTGGCCGGCAGGTGCCGAAGCGCCAGCCGCGGCTGCATCACAAGCTCCTGCGGCGCAGCGCCCATGTCCCTAGCGCCGGCGCCGCATGAAGGCGGCCGCGCCAAACAGGCCGAGTCCGAACAAGGTCAGACTGGTCGGTTCCGGCACCGCCGTGTCCTGGTAGGCGTTGGCACCCGAGGTCTGGCTGATGGTCAGCCGGTAATTGGTGTTGGCCGCCAGCTGCAAGGTGCTGACGTTGAACGACAACGTGCCCGGTGCATACGTGGAGTCGCCGGGAAAGCTGTCGGTGTGGTTGATGTTGGACATGGCGTTGAGCTGCTCGGGTGCGAAATAGAAGACGCTGTGATTGGTCGCGTCGACGATATTCAGGGTCCAGGTGACGCGCGCCATGGCGAAGGTACTGGGATCGCCCGTGGTATAGGCCTGGGTAAACGGGGTGGCGTCGAACGCGAAGGTGATGGTGTCGGCGCTGCCCAGCGTGAACATAAAGCTGGTCATCGTGCCGACGTTGGACGAGCCGGCCGCCGAGCCATCCGACTGCAATGCCGCGTCGGCGCGGCTTTGGGTCCGGGCGCCGGCGCTCTGGCCGTTCATGGCAACGGCACTGCCGGCCATGTACTGGTCGGCATAGCCGAACGTGCCGGGTACCGGCGTGGCACTGGGAAATGGCATGAAGTCGTTTTCGGCGCGCGGGGGAGGGGGCAGGCCGACGAACTGGTGCGCGACGTCGGGTTTGACGGCGCTGTAGATGTCGATGTTCTGGGTGGGGGCCGTCATGGCCGTGCTGCCCAGGCTAGCCGAAGCGCCAGCGACATTCATGCCGGCCAGGGTGGCGAAATCGGTGGCGGCGTAGGCCGTGCCGCTCGAATGCAGGAGGCGGAAGTGATCGATCGTCAGAATGGCTTGAGCGAACGCATCGGCACGGGCACTGCCGGCGCTGGCGGCCAACAGGCCAAGCAGCGCGGCCGACATGGCCAAGGATTTTCGCACGGGTTTCATTGCTGGCTTCATGGGTGGTTCTCCTGTGGGGACGGTAGACGGGATTCGTTGGCGCCGACGAGCGCACCATGCGGGCATCTACGCAGCTTGCGTGCCAGCGCGATTTTCTCCATCAAATCAAACGCTTGGACCGACCCTGGCGGGTGCGGGCCGGCAAGCGCCACGGCGCTGGAAAAATTTCCGACGCGGCCTTTGTGTTAGCGCAATAGCGAACGGGTCCATGCCGGAACTTCGCCACGGATGGCCTTGTCTGACATGCACAACAATTCGTTCGCGCCGATGGGCGGTGCGGACGTTCCATCATGAAGGATGACACCATGCTGCAAGACGAGCTCCCCATTGCCACGTTTGAATTGCCCATCCATCCCCGCGAGCTGTGCATCGGCGAACGCGGGCTGGCCGCCCAGCCCAGCCATCCGCTGGACATTCAGGTGTTTCACATTCGCCTGGCCACCTCGTCGGGGCGACGCGAGGCGGCCAGCCTGCTGATACGCAAGATGTACGGCTGGCGCGGCTATGCCTTCGACCCGGCCGAAGCGCAGACTGCCAACAAGATCACCCTGTACGCCGAGACGGGCGGGGTGGTGGTGGGCACCATGAGCTTGTGCCTGGACGATGCCCACGGCTTGCCGGCCGATGACAATTTTCCCGACAAACTCGACCAGCTGCGCGATTGCGGGCGCCGCCTGTGCGAACCGTCGCGGCTTGCCATCGACAAGGGCGTCACGAAACGGGTCTTCGCGGCACTGATCCACATTTCCTACCTGTACGCCCACCGCATCCACGGCTTTACCGACTATGTGATCGAAGTCAATCCACGCCATGTCCAGTTCTACAAGCGCATGCTGGGCTTTGCCGACTTCGGCGGCGAGCGTGCCTGCCCCCGCGTAGGGGCTCCCGCAGTCCTGCTGCGCCTGCCGCTGTCCTACATGGGCGAGCAGATCCGGCGCTGGGGAGGATTGATGGAGCAACATGGCGAGGAGCGCTCGTTCTATCCGTATTTCTTTCCGGTCTGGGACGAGGCCGGTATCACCGCGCGTCTGCTGGCCGGCCGGGATTAGACGGGGAGACGGCCATGGACGCCAACATCAACGACAAAGACGAGCAGACGGATCACCGCGGCCGCGCCGGCCTGCTGGCGGCCTTGCGTGGCGTGGTCGGGGCCGCCCACGTGCACGACGACGGCGCCACCTGCGCGCGCTATGCCGCCAGTACCGCGGCGCGGCCGCGTATTCCCTTGGCCGTGGTGGCGCCGGCCTGCCAGGATGAAGTGGTGGCACTGGTCAAGCTCGCGGCGGCGCACCGGCTGCCGCTCTATCCCATCAGTACAGGGCGCAACTGGGGCTATGGCGACGCCTGTGCGATGTCGGACGGCCAATTGATCGTCGACCTGGGCCGGATGAACCGGATCCTGGCGGTCGACCGCGAACTGGCCTATGCCGTCATCGAGCCCGGCGTCACGCAGCGCCAACTGGCCGACTATCTGCGCGAGCACAAGCTGCCGTATTGGATAGACTGCACCGGCGCGGGCCCGGACACCAGCTTCATGGGAAATATTCTGGAGCGGGGTTTTGGCCATTCGCCGTATGGCAACCGCTTGCAGCACATCTCGGGCTTGCAGGTAGTGCTGGCCAATGGCGAGTTGCTGTCGAGCGGCTTTGGCCACTACCCCAATGCCCGTGCAACCTATGTCTTCCCGTACGGCGTAGGCCCGTTTCTCGATGGCCTGTTCACCCAATCGAATGTCGGCATCGCCACCCGGGTCGGAATCTGGCTGATGCCGCAGGTGGCCTGCGTCAATCACTTCCTGTGCACGGTGGCACGGCACGCCGATCTCGCCGCACTGATCGATGCCCTGCGTCCGCTCAAGCTCGATGGCACCTTGCGCAGTGTCGTCCACATCGGCAACGACCTGCGCGTCATCTCCGGCGGGGGCGTGTTTCCGCACGATCGCGCGCCTGGCCAATCGCGCCTGCCAGACGAGGTGCGCGGCGAGCTGCGCGAACGCGCCGGTATCGGTGCCTGGGTCGTGTCGGGCGCGCTATACGGCAGCGCGGCCCAGGTGGCCCTGGCCCGCAAGGCCCTGCGCAAGGCCTTGCGCGGCACCGGCGCCACCGTGCGGATATTGACCGAACGCTCATTGCAGGCCGGAGCGCTGCTGGCCGCGCTGCTGGGACGCAGCGTGCGCGCGCAGCGGCTGCGCGCCCAGGTCGCCTTGGGCAAGACGCTGTTTGCCATGAACCGTGGCAAGCCGGACGGGCGCTTCCTCACCGGTGCCTATTGGCGTCGCCGCGGCGGGCTGCCGATCGGCTTTCCTCAACGCGCGCATCCGGCGGCGGACAATTGCGGTCTGCTGTGGGTGTCGCCGGTGTTGCCGATGCGTGGCGCCGATGCGCTCGAACTGCATGCGCTGGTCCAGCCGCTGTTTCAGCAGTACGGCTTCGATTTGTTCGTCACCTTCAGCATGATCAACGAGCGCGCCCTTGGCGGGGTGATTACCCTGGCCTACGACAAGGACGATGCGGCCGAAGCCGGCCGGGCCCGCGCATGCTATGACAGGGTGTTCGAGCGACTCATGAGCTCAGGCTATATCCCGTATCGCGTGGGGAATCACTCGATGGGAGCCCTGGACCCGCATGGCGACGTTTACTGGCAAACCGTAGCGCGGATCAAGCAGGCGCTCGATCCGCACGGCATCATCGCCCCGGGGCGTTACCAGCCCGGATGGCGCCAGGCGGGCGCTATAGACTAGCCAGCAAGGTCTTGGCCTGGGTGCGGCGTGCATTGTCGCCCGGGGCCGCGATCAGGCGCTCCAGCTCGCGCCGGGCGCCGGCGCGGTCGCCCTTGCGTGCCAATGCCTGGGCGAGATGGAAATGGATGTCCATGGCGAGGGGCGCCAGCGCGGCCGCCTTCTGCAGCAGTGGCAAGGCCTGGGCAAGCCGGCCGCTTTCCAGATGGATCCATCCGAGTGTGTCGATCACGCTGGGATTACCCGGGGCGAGGCGGAAGGCGCGCTGTGCATACTCAAGCGCGCGCGCCCCGCCGCCGCGCTGCTGGGCCCACGCCATGTCATTGAGCGCCATGACATTATCGGGAGTACTTTTCAGAAGCAGCTCGAATTGTTCGATCGCCCCCCGGAAGTCATCGGACAGCAGTTTGGTGCTCGCATAGTACTGTCGCGTCGGCACGTCGTCGGGGTGGTCGCTCAGCCATCGTTGTACGCGCCGCTCGGCGTCCTCGCGCTTGCCGTCGCGCACCAAGGCGCCATGCAACTGGACCAGCAGCGGCGCGCTCGCGCTCAGCCCGAACGCACGTTCATAGCCGGCGACGGCCAGCGCGTATTTGCCCTGTGCGGCCTGGGTGTCGGCGGCCAGCTTGAACCCGATGGGTGAAGCCGGCTGGCGCTTCTGCACCGCCTCGGCCAGTGCCAGCCCTTCGGCGTACTTGCGTTCGATGACCAGGGCATCGGCCAGAGCGACCTGGATTTCGGCCAGGTCGGGGGCAATGGCGAGCGCCTTGCGCAGGGCGACGGCGGCGCTGGCGGCGTCGCGCCGGGCCAAGGCCAGCTGGCCCAGGCGTAGATGCGGCAGGACAGTGCTGGGCGCCAGCGCGGCCAGCTTGGCGTAGCTGTCCCCGGCACCATCGGTGTTGCCCGTTTTCCATTGGAGACTGGCTAACAATGCAAGTGCTTCCGTGCTGGCCGGGTGGCGCGCATGCAGTTCGCGCGCATGCACAATGGCCCTTTCCGTCTGCCCCGCGCGTGCATAGGCGGCGGCCAGCTGCAGTGCCGTCGGCAGGCTGTCGGGATGTGCGGACGCCGCGCGTTCCATCCATTTCAGCGCTTGTGCGTGCTGCCCGCGCGCCGCGGCCAGGCCGGCCAGCGCTTCGAGCACGGCGAGACTGGAAGGATCGCGTTCGAGCGCACGCTGATAGCGCCGTTCGGCGTCAGCGATTTTATTCTCCGACTTGTCAAGCTGGGCGAGATTGGCCAGGGCGGGCAGATACAGGGGATCCTGAGCCAGCGCGCGTTCGAAACAGGCGCGCGCCTGGACCGCATCGTGCTTGGCCAGGTACACGCCGCCCTTGAGATTGTGCACGAGCGGATTGTCGGCGCGCTGCGCCATCGCGAGCACGGTCGCGAGCGCTTTGTCCGGGTCATGGCGGCGCAGATGGGCCATGACCAGGAGAATAGCGCTGCGTTCGGACGCAGCGTCAAGCTGGACCGCGTGTTCGAGCTGGGCGACGGCGCGGGCGCCATCGCCGTCGGCCAGATGGCTCAGCGCAAGTTCGGCGTGCAGGCTTGCCTCGCGCGGACGCAGCGCGCTGGCTTGCTCGAACAGGGCGGTCGCTTCGCTGTAGCGGCGCGCCTGCAGCTGCGCCTCGCCGCGCAATGCGAGTACTTCGGCATCGTCCGCGGCTCCGTCCAGCGCGCCGAGCAGTTTGAGCGCCGTCTCGGCATGACCGGCACGCAGGTGCATCAAGGCCAGGCGCTTGCTGGCATACGGGTGGTGCGGGTGGGAGTCGAGATATTTCTGGAAGTGCTGTGAGGCCTGCTCGGCCGCACCCGTTCCCATTTCGATGGTGGCCGCCAGCAGGATGGCCGGGTCGTGGTCGGGAACGGAACGCAAGACTTGCTGCACGGCGGCCAAGGCCTCGGGAAGCTTTTTCTCGCGATAGGCAAGCAGCGCTTCGGCGAACAGGATCGGCAGGGTCGTGCCGGCGGCCTTGCGTGCCGTGGCGATGGCGGCATGGGCGGCCGGGAAAGCCCCGACATCGCTCTGTATCGCCGCAATCTCGGTCAGCGCCAGCGCATGATTCGGCCGCAGCGCCAGGATTTGCCGGTACGACGCCAGCGCCGCGTCGCTCTGGCCGCGCGCGCGCTGCAGGTCGCCGCGCAGGCGCAGGGCGCCGATGTGGCCAGGATCGGCGGCCAAAGCGCGCCGGATTCTGTCGTCGGCTTGGTCCGGACGATTCTGCGCCGCGGCAATGCGGGCCATGCCGAGCAGGGCGTCAGGGAAGTGAATTTGCTTGGACAATACCCGCTCATACAGCGCGCTGGCCTGGTCGACCTTGCCTAGACCGAACAGGGCATCGCCGTGCAGCGACAGGGCATCGGGCCGCTCCAGCAGCGCTGGATGCGGCACCGGCGCGTCCAGTACTTTCTGGTATTGGCCCTGTGCCAGCAGTGCGCGCCACAGCAGCACCGCTGCCTGGTCGGCCTGGACGCCTTGCGACAAATCCAGCGCGCGGCGCAATTCCTTTTCGGCTGACAGCGGGTCGCCCTGTTCAAGGTAGATCTCGCCGAGCATCTGACGCGCTTCGCGCATCTGGCCGTTTTGCTGCAGGGCGTTCTTCAACTCGATCGCGGCCGCGCGCAGCTCGCCATGGTCGCGCTGCCGGCGCGCCTCGGCCACCAGTGCCGCGGGATCGGCGGAGTGGCAGGCGCCCAGCGCCAGGCTGACGGCAATCGGCCAGCAGGCGGCGCGGACCCGAAACAACACAGCGATGGATGACGGCATGTTCAAGCTCCTGAATTGTTGCCAGCGCGGCTGGCGGCACTGTTAGCGTAGGGAGCCGGAACCGGTCCACTTTGACGGCGCGCAAGCATTGAAAGCTGCCGCGGCGCGGCGGCATTGTCCAAAAGGGTGGACGCGGCCGCTTATCCGTACGCTTGCGCACGGAAGCTGCCGGCGCTTGGCCCTAGGATGACAGCTTCGCCTTGTCAACTTCATCGTGAGAGGAATGCCCATGTCCAGCTCGAATTCTTCCGGCCGCCTGGC
>CAMLHI010000050.1 GCA_946479705.1 uncultured Oxalobacteraceae bacterium | reverse complement strand
CCGGCGCCGGCCGCGCCGCCGGCGCGCGCGCCGCTGGCCGCGCCGCCCCAGTCGCATCCCCAGCCCCGGCCCGTCGCCCGCGCGGCGGTGCCGCAGCCGGGCTTCGGCGTGGCCGTCGGCAGCGGCGAGGCCCTGCCCGACATCAGCGAAGTCCAGCTGCGCTACAGCACCAGCCTGCCGCCTTCGGTCGAACTGGAGTTTGCGGTCCAGGGCGGGCAAGGCGGCAGTGCCAGCCTGCGCTGGCAGGTCGATGCCGATGGCGCTTACCGGCTGGCGTTTCGCGGCCCCGGGCATGCGGCCAGCAGCAGCGGCACCATCGGCGATGGCGGCATTGCGCCCGACCGGGCCAGCGAGGACGGGCCGGGCGGGGAGCGCGTGACCCGCTTCGACCGCGCCGCGCGCCAGCTGCGCTCGGACGCCGCCGCGCGCAGCTATGCCATGCCAGACTCGGCCCAGGACAGTCTGTCGGTGCTGATGCAGCTAAGCGGGGTGGGCATGGCCAATCCGCAGCGCCTGAAGCAGTCGATCGTGTTTTTTGTCGGCGGCGGCGCGGGGGCCGCCACGGTGCGCTTCGAGCCGCTTGGCAGCGAACGCATCGATAGCGCCATGGGGCCGCTGGACACCGAACACCTGGTGCGGGCCGGCGGGCCCGGCCAGGCCCGCCTGGACGTGTGGCTGGCGCCCGCCCATCACTGGCTGCCGGTGCAGCTGCGCAGCACCGCCCCGGACGGCCGCAGCCTGACGCACACCGTCACGGCCATCACGCCGGCGCCGCCGGACCAGTAGCGCCTACTCGCGCACGCGGCGCCAGCCGCCCTTGCGCGCGCCCTGGCTGATCGCCGGCGTTACGCCGGTGGTGATAGTGTTGCCGTCGGCCGTGGTGGTCACCATCTTCAGGGCGCCCGAGGGCAGGCGCACGATGATGAAGCCGACCGCCGCCGAGGTATTCGACAGCACGGACCCGGCCAGCACGTTCTGGTTCGCATAGCTGCCCGTGCACACGTTGAGCGCGTAGGCATTGCTGGTGCCGCCCACCGAGCACGACGACGACGAGCTTGGAATATTGGTCACCACGTTGGCGGTGCCGCTGACGATCTTGGGATCGAGGTTGACGCGCTCGCCGCTGTTGAGATCGAAGTCGACAAACCAGCCATCGGTGCTGGCGCGGCCCGGCTGGACGGTGAAGTCGACCGGGTTGGAGGTGATGCCGAAGCCGCCGCTGGCCGCGCTTAGCCTTTGCTCGACCATGCTGGCGCCGCGCGCCGCCACGGTGCTGGCCGAGTCGCGCACCAGATACACCGATTGCAGCGTGGTGTCGGTGACGTCGGGCAGGTCGAGCAGGCGGCCGGTACCGAACAGCACGAATTTCTGGGTCGTCTTTTCGACCACGGCTCCGGCCAGATCCTTGACGACCACTTCGCACAAAGTCACGTCCGGACGGGTGGTGATGGGCTGGCTGGCGCCCGGCGCACTCAGCAGGGTCGCGCGCACGCTCCCCGGAGCGCCGCTCATGTCGAAGCGCCACATCTGGCCCTTGTTGTCGCCGCCGTAGACAACGGTGATGACCGGGTCGGAATCCGGGTTGGCGGTGATGGCCGTGATCTTGGCCAGGCCCGAGGGCGTGCCTGTGTCGCCGGACCCGGTGCTGATCTTGTCGACGATGGCGCCGGTGGCCACGTCGAGCGCATACAGGTAGCCCACGCCGTTGCCGACAGCCACGCCATCGGTGCCGGGAATGTTGTTGTAGCCGGAGGTGACGAACACGACCCACTGGTTGTTCCACATGCCGAACTGGGGATTGCCCAGGGTCAGGCCGAGATCCTCGTAGCGCCTGTCCGTGGTGGCGCATACGCTGCTGTCGGCACACACTTCCCACAGGGCTTTCGGGGTGGTCGGGTCCGTCACATCGAGGGCGTAGTAGCCGCGTCCGCCGGCGTTGAAACCGGCCACCAGCACGGTTTTCCAGACCCCGCCGATCTGCACGTCGGCCACCTCGGGCGAGCCGTCCACGGTGAACTGGTGGTTGGTGCCGTAGGTGGTGCTGGTCTGGGTGTACAGTTTCTTCATCGTTACGCGTGGAACGTAGGCCCACATTTCATCGCCGTTGTCGCCCGTGCCGGCCCGGAACGCGTGCAGCATGCCGTCATTGGCCGCGGCAAACACGGTGGCCTGACGCAGCGCCTTGGCGCTCTTGAAGTCGGCATAGCCGGTCATCGTATAGCCCTTGCGCGGCTCACGCAGATAGGCCGGCTTGGCCGAGGCGATATCGCCCAGCACGATCGGAATCGGGGTGGCCGAGGTGGTTTGCGCGTAGGTGCGGAAAATGCTGTCGTTGGCGTGCTGCTGCTGGCCGCGCAGCCAGTTGACGACATTGTTGCCGTCGTTGACCACGGCACGGTCGGAGGCGCTCAGCGAGCTGCATTGCGGCAGGCTCAGGCATTTGCTGTCGAACCAGGATTTTTCCAGTGCCGACAGGGCGCTGTACCGGAAATCCTTGAGCGTGTTGGTGCCGGTGTCGAGCATCTTGATGGTGCGCGTATCGGTGGCGGCGGCAACCTTGGTGCCGAGCGTGTTGGTGGTGCTCCAGTTGACGGTCGAGCCGACCACGCCGGTCACCGGATCGATTTTCTTGTCGGTCAGCTCGCCGTACCATTTCACGGTGGTAAAGGTATCGGAAAAAATGTCATTGTCCTGCTGCGAAATATTCGGCGTGGAGGTGGCCGCCGCGGCCGCCGCGCCGATGCGCACCTGGATATTGTTCAGCGCCGCGTTCAGGCCCGACACCACTTCTTCCGGATCGGCGGCGCTGAAATACTTGCCGTGACCGTTGATGGCGGCGTGCCACAGGTCGTCCACCCGTTCCTGCACGGTGCTGCTGGAGCTGGCGGTCTGCGGATCCGGCCACACATAGGTGCCGTTGCCGTTCCACGCACAGCCGCCGGCGCCGGTGATGAGCTTGTAGAAGTCGCCGCCGACGGTGGGCGAGGTGTCGTAATTGGGGTCGAAATCCATCAGCCCCACCATGCCCAGGCCCAAGGTATAGGTATTCATGTGCAGGTGGGTGTTTTCGCCCGCAGCGGCCGGCACCTGGCCGACCTTGGACAGATCGTCGATGCCGGCATTGAGCGTGGACAGGCCGGTGTTGGAGCCGCCGTTATACCAGTACAGGGCGATATCGGCCAGCGATTGCGGGTTCTGCACGCGGCTGTCCAGGCAGCCCTTGATGCGGCTGCAAAAGCGCGTCGTGCTTTCCACGTTGTCGTTGTTGACCACGGTGCTGGCCGCGCTGCCGTTCCAATAGCCGTCTGTGGTGATGAACACGAAATTCTGCTGGCAGGGAAACTGCACCACATTGTTGCTGGTGGTGGCATACATCCTGCCCACATTGTGCAGGGCAGGGCGCATCGGCGTGCCGCCCGAGCCGCTCATGCCGTACAAGGTGGTGTACCAGTTCGAGCGGGCGGTGCCGGTGAAGTCTTGCGGCAGCTGCTGGAAGGTGCTGTTGGCCGAAGCGGTCGAGAGCGAGACGAAGCCGACCCGGTAGTTGCCGTTCAGGGGCTGGAAGGCGCGCCCCAGGGCGCTTTTCATCATCTGGTTGCGCGACTTGTAGTAGACATACCAGTTGGCGAAATTGGTCATTTCCTCGTCGTAGCTGCAGCTGCTCGTCGAGCTCAGGCAATCGGTGCGGTTGCTGTCCTTGGGATAGACGGTCTGGGTGGGCACGATGTCGGTGCGCACAAAAATGGCCGAGCCGGCCGACAGCGGCGTGGCCGTGACGGGCACCGCGTCCTCGCCGGCATTGCTCGAATTGGTGGTGGTAAACACGATGCTGCCTTGCGAAGCGCTGCCGCCGGCGCCGCTGTTATTGCTCAGCGAAGCCATCGTCACGGCTTGGCCGGTGGCGCCGGCCGGGTCGACCAGGCACACCACCCCGGCCGGTTTGCCGGCGCAGGCATTGGTGACCGAATTGGGCGCCGCATAGGCGTCGATGGCGCCGGTCGTGCCGATCTTGGCGGCAATCGCGCTGGCGACCGAACTGGCCGACTGCGATTTGGACAGGGTCAGCGAACTGGACATGATGACCGTCGCACCCAGCCTGGTGCCGGAGGCGAGCACCGGGGCGTTCGAGGAGCTGGTGGTGCCGCTGACGGTGATGAAGGCCGTCGATGGCGCACTCACGACGGCGGAAATACCCCAGCCGTTGCGGCTGTTGTCGGGCACCACCGAGCACTGGCCCAGCGCCTTGCTGGTCGCGCCGGGCGTGCAATCGATCGGGATGACGGCCACCAGGTTGGTGCTGGACAGGGTGATGCCCCAGCTGCTGCAGCTGGGGACAGTACCGCCGCTGGGGGTCTTCACGCAGGCCGTGTACTGCCGGGTCAGGCCGGTCTTGGCGACGATGGACGCGGCTAGCGCCTCGGCCACGGCGGCCTGCTTGGTGGCCGTATTGGTGCCGGTGCTGGCCGGCACGGCCACGTTGGTGATCACCACCGCGCCGCTCGCTTCGGCCACGCTCACGCTCACGATGGTCGAGGCCTTGGTGCTGGCCGTGGTGCCGATCGTGATCACGCCGTAGGAGCCGGCGGCGGTGGAGGCCGGACTGGAAAAGCGCGGATAGACGTAGTCGGGCGCCAGGTATTTCGCCTGGCAGGTGGTCAGGGCGGTGGAATTACACCAGCGCACCTTGGCCGCCACCGGATAGCCGGACGGCGCCGCCGCGCCCGGCGTGGTACTCACGCAAGTCTTGAGCGTGGCGTCGGTGCAGTACTCCGAGGCCAGGATGGTGTAGTAATAGGGATTGGTGGTGAAGCTGGTGGCGGTGCGGTAGGTATTGTCCGGGTAGCTGTAGGTGGCCGAGTTGAACACGCAGCTGCCGCCGTTGCACCATTTCAGGTCGGGAAAGCCGGTGGTCAGATTGATGGTCCCGCCGCTGACCATGTCCAGGCCGGTGGTGTTGACGCCGAAAGCGTCGCCGCTGACCGAGGTCCAGTTGCTGGTATTGCCCCGGGTCATGCTGTTGTACAGTGTGCCGTCGGCCCGGACCGGCGGCAGATACGTGATGCGCGGGTTGTAATACTGGCGGTTGAAGTCCGTACTCATGAACGGCGGATCGCCCGGCGAGCAGTTGCGCGTGCCGCCCGACAGGGTGGCTGCCGAACGGCACAGCGTATCGTTGACGTAGTCGGGCGTGTAGGTTTGCGCCATGGAGCCGGAGTTGTCATACAGCACCATCAGATTGGGCTTGACCGTGCCGGTGCCGGTAATGTTTAGCAGCGGCACCTGGGCGATGCTGGTGGGCGCGCCGTGGGCGGCGCCGGCCAGCAGCGCCAGGGTGAGAAGGAAAGGGATTTTCATGCTTGCTCCAAGCGAAAAAATGGCGGCATGGCGGCCTAGACGCCGATCAGGACGACGGATTGATTGACCACGTTGCCGCCGCGGCTGCCGAAGATGCGCGCGGTGATGACGTAATGCAGCTGCGGGCTGCCGGCATAGGCCGGCGCGTCCGAGGCCAGGCTGGCGCCGATGGCCACGGCGCTGTTGGCGGAGGAGGTCTTGGCGGCCGTCTGCACGCAGCTGTTGCCGCCGGTGTCGAAGCCCAGCGGCAGCGCGCACAGGCGGTGCACGATGTATTCGACCCGGTTGCCGGCCGCGTCGGTGACGGTTTGCGAACCGGTCCAGAATTCCGGGCTCGACACCGACAGGGTCGTGTCCAGGGTGGCCTTGTAGCCGTTGGCGTCGCTGTCGGCGTTCAGGCTGGCCTTGTTGGCCGCGGCCGTGGCGCTGAGCCACTGGAAGGCCGTCAGCAAGCCCAGGTCGGCGGCCCGGCTCATGGTGTCTTCATACGCCAGGTTGGTACTGGTGAGGGCGGCCGAATTGCTCGACTTGAACAGGTAGATGCTGCTGACAAGCATCACGACCAGCATCATCAGCATGACCGGCAGGGCCAGCCCGCGCTGGCGGCGTAGTATCGGTTTCATGATGCGATAGGCCTCCATGCCGCGTTACGCAGGGGAATCACGGTTTCGAACACCCGGTAGCGATAGCAACGCCAGTCGACGCTGTCGCCGGCGACGGCGACATCGACCGTGACCGGCACGGACGTCACCCCGGCCGGCGTTTCGGCCGTGAACAGGACGGGCCTGGCCGGAGTGACGGTGCAGTTGGCGCCCGGGGCGGCGCGTTCGGGCGCCTTGCCGCGCGCCACCACCGCCAGGCGCAGTGCACTGACGCGCTGGTAGTCGCCGGCGCTGCCGATGGTGAGGTCGCCGTCGGCATCGATCATGCTGGCCGACCACCGCGTGATAAAGGTCCCGGACTCGGGCTTGAAGGTGTCGCCGGCGCGCATATCGAAGCCGTACTGCGCCTTGATCGACACGATATTGTCGACCACGGTGGCGGGCGTGGCGCCAGCGCCGGTCAGATTGGTCGAGCGCAGCTGCAGAAAGCCGTTCGCCAGCGACCATGTGTGAAACTGCAGCCGGCTGGCCGGGCCGAGATTGAACAAGCGGGTCTGGCTGGCCTTGTAGGTTTCGCTCAGGGCGCCCCCGTTGAAGCGCAGTCCGCCGCCACTGTTAATGTCCAGGAACGGCGAGGGCGGGGCGGGTGTGGCGGCCGGGTTGTTGGAAATCTGCGCCAGCGAGCATTTGGCCGCGCCCGGCGTCTCCGGCGCCAGCACGATCACATCGTTTTGGGAAAAGCCGTACGGTACGCGGTCGACATCGAGGCGTGTGCCGCCGGCCAGACCGGTCACCAGACGCAGGCTGCCGCTGCCGGCCAGCGAACTGCCGGAATACAGGGTGATCTGGTCGGGCGCGGCACCGTTGTCGACGATCACGGCGGCCGCCAGCGGCCGCACGGCGACCCCGCCGCGGGTGGCCGCGGCCAGGGTATAGCCCTCGCTATCGGTAAACACCGTGTCGCAGCCGGCCACCATGGGGTCGTTCAAGCCCCAGCCGGCCTGGCCGGCGTCGGCACTGATGGAAAACATCGCCAGCATGCCGTTCTGCATCGAATCGGAGCCGCCCAGGGTGTTTTGCTTGTTCTTCTCGGACTGGGTGACCATGCGGGTGGCGAACATCAGGGCCAGCATGCTGATCGCCACGCTGACCATCAGTTCGATCAGTGAAAAGCCGGCCTGCCGCCGCAGCCGGGGAGCGCGCGAAGTAGTATTCATGTCGATGGCGCCAGGTAGAAGGACACGCGGTGGGTGTTGGGCTTGTCGTTGGCCTTGCGGGCCCAGACGATGGACAGGTCGATCCGGTTCTGGCTGCCGCCCGCGGTCGGCGTGACGGTGATGACGATGGCGGCGTTGGGGATCGCCGTGCGTGTCTCGTCATACCATTTGTTCAAGCGCGTGCTCGGCGTGGCGCCGGCCGCCAGGGCGAAATCGTTGAGGTTGTCGGTATCGGTGCTCATGATGCCCGCCAGCTTGTCGGTGGCCAGGGTGGCCTCGGAGCGCAGAGCGGCGTCGGACAGGGCCGACATGGCGCGCGCCTGCATGCCCACGGCGCCGAACAGGCCAATGGCGAGTATCACAACGGCCAGCATCGCTTCGAGCAGCGCGATGCCGTCCTGGCGGCGGTTCAGGGTGGACATAGGCGGGAATCTCCAGCGGCGACGTTCGGATCGCACTTGGTGGTCAGGCCGGCCAGGCTGACCACCAGCGCGGCGGTGCGGAAGCTCCCGGCGTTCATCGGCGTCAAGGTCAGGCGGGTCAGGCGCGGGTTGACATTCTGGTCGACCCAGCCCAAGGGCGTGAAGTAGACCTGGTCGGCGCCGGCCGGCAAAAAGCTCAAGGCGAGCACATTGGTGCCGGGCAGTCCGCTGGCCGAGCGCACCATCGACTTGAAGCCGGCCGCGCCGGCCGGGTCGTTGCTGGCTGGTGCCGCCGGCGTCGACCAGGCTCCGGCGCTGGCGTTGCACGGCTGGGCCGGAGCGGGAAAGCAGATATCGATCTGCCAATCCATCTGCTGATTCTGGGAATTTTCGTTCAGCGTCAGCCGGCTTTCGCTGTTGTGGCTCAGGGCCTGCAGGCGCGCCTGGCGAAACCCCTCGGCATACATCTCGACGGCGTTGGCGGCGCGGTTGGCGGCAATCCAGTCCGACAGCGACGGGATGCCCACGGCCAGCAAGGTCGTGACGATGCACAGGACGACCATCACCTCCAGCAGCGTGAAGCCGCCGGAACGGGCCGTCCGGGGCGCGCTTACTGGGTGCATTTTCCGCCCTTCGCGTCGACCCAGCAGCTGGCGTTGGCGGTCCAGTCGGCGGGCACCGCGGTGGTGGCGCGCAGGCCGGACTGATCGATGGTGTAGACGAAGCCGGCGGCGTTGCCGATGCCGGTGGCCGTCACGGTGTAGGAGGTCTGGGTCGCGATCGTCAGCGCAAAGGTGAAGTTGGGCGTCGCGGCGGGCATGCGGTCGAAGTTTTCAAACGTGCGGTTGGTCGGCCAGAACTGTTCCATTTGCGGCGCGATCGTCGACAGGCCGCTGAAGGCATCGGTCAGGCGCGCCCGCAGGACGTAGTCCTTGTAGCTGGGCAGTGCGACGGCGGTGAGGATGCCGACGATGCCGATGACCACCATCAGTTCGATCAAGCTAAAACCGCGTGCGATTGTTTTCATGGCGCTGGGATCTCCGGATTTGATAGTTGCAGCGTAGCAAGCGAACCTGACATTTCCCTGAAGGAACAACGAGTCCGGCCATGAGAGGGCGTTGTGTTGCGCTGCGACAACAAGCGGATGGGCTTTGGAGCAGCCCATTCTGTTTACACGGCACCGGCCAGACTCGGTAAAATCGAGGGTTTTGTAAATTTTTGAAATCGAGGCCGCACAATGGCTGATAACATGGCCGACCAGACCGATCTTCCGATCGACCCCACCGACGACAGCGCGAACACGGCCCGCCCGGCGGCGCAGATCGCGCGCGAAGTGCAGCGGCGCCGCACCTTCGGCATCATTTCCCACCCCGACGCGGGTAAAACCACGCTGACCGAAAAGCTGCTGCTGTTTTCCGGCGCGATCCAGCTGGCCGGCACCGTCAAGGCGCGCAAGAGCGGGCGCCACGCCACCTCCGACTGGATGGAGATCGAGAAGCAGCGCGGCATTTCGGTGGCCAGCTCGGTGATGCAGTTCGAGTTCCGCGACCACATCATCAACCTGCTCGACACCCCGGGCCACCAGGACTTTTCGGAAGACACCTACCGGGTCTTGACGGCGGTCGACTCGGCCCTGATGGTGATCGACGCGGCCAAGGGCGTGGAAGCGCAGACCATCAAGCTGCTGGCGGTATGCCGCATGCGCAATACCCCGATCGTCACCTTCATGAACAAGATGGACCGCGAAACCCGCGATCCGCTCGAACTGCTCGACGAACTCGAATCGGTGCTCAAGATCGAATGCGCGCCGGTGACCTGGCCGATCGGCATGGGCAAGAACTTCCGCGGCGTGTACCACCTGCTGCGCGACGAGATCATGCTGTTCAAGGCTGGCGAGGAAAAGGCCGATGGCGCCTTCGAGGTCGTCAAGGGCATCGACAATCCCAGGCTGGCCGCCATGTTCCCGCTCGAGATCGAGCAGCTCAAGATGGAAGTCGAGCTGGTGCACGGGGCCTCGCATCCCTTCGACCTGGAGCGCTTCCTGTCGGGCGTGCAGACCCCGGTGTTCTTCGGTTCGGCCATCAACAACTTCGGCGTGCGCGAGATCCTGTCGGCGCTGGTCGACTGGGCCCCGGCCCCGCGCGAGCGCGACGCCAGCGTGCGCGTGGTGGCGCCGACCGAGCAGCCCTTCTCCGGCTTCGTATTCAAGATCCAGGCCAATATGGACCCGGCCCACCGCGACCGCATCGCGTTCTTGCGCGTGTGTTCCGGGCGCTTCGAGCGCGGCATGAAGGTCAAGCACCTGCGCCTGGGGCGCGAGATCAAGGTGTCCTCGGTGGTGACCTTCATGGCCTCCTCGCGCGAACAGGTCGAGGAAGCCTACGCCGGCGACATCATCGGCTTGCCCAACCACGGCAATATGCAGATCGGCGACAGCTTCTCGGAAGGCGAAATGCTGCAGTTCACCGGCATTCCCTACTTCGCGCCGGACTTTTTCCGCGCGGTGCGCATCCGCAATCCGCTCAAGATCAAGCAGCTGCACAAGGGTTTGCAGCAGCTGGGCGAAGAGGGTGCGGTGCAGGTGTTCAAGCCGGTCCAGGGCAGCGACCTGGTGCTCGGCGCGGTCGGGGTGCTGCAGTTCGAAGTGGTGGCCAGCCGCCTGCTCAACGAATACGGGGTCGACGCTGTATTCGAAGGCACCAGCATCAGCAGCGCGCGCTGGGTCAGCGGCGAGGACAAGCGCGTGCTGGCCGATTTCGAGGCGGCGCTGGGACACAACGTGGCCTACGACGCGGCCGGCAACCTGGCCTACCTGGCCACTTCCAACGTCAACCTGCGCCTGACCGAGGAGCGCTGGCCCAAGCTGACCTTCCACGCCACGCGCGAGCACGCGGCCAAGCTGAGCTGATTGAAGCTGGTGGCGGGCTGGCCGCTCAGGCCACCCGCGCCAGGTTGCGGCGCTGGCGCAGCAGTTCGGTCAGCTGCGG
>CAMLHI010000049.1 GCA_946479705.1 uncultured Oxalobacteraceae bacterium | reverse complement strand
GCGCGCAGGCGCGGCAGCACCTTCGCTTCCGTGCAGCGCTGGCCGTCGCCGACAAGACCGTCGGCCAGGCCGTCGTCAGCGTCGCAGGCTTCCAGCACGGCGCCGCGCACCAGGTCCAGGTCGCCGCTGGAAAAGCTTTTGTGCAGCCGGGCCGCCACCGGCTCGCCCACGAGGGCGCCGAACACCTTCACATCCCAGGCCTCGGCCAGGGCCGCGCGCGGCAGCGAGAAGCCGGGCGCCGCGGCGACGATGCCGTCGAACTCCTGCGGATAGCGCTGGGCGAACATCATGCCTTCCTGCCCGCCCTTGGAGCAGCCCACGAAGTAGGCGTAGCGGGGTCGCTTGCCGTAGAACCGGCGCACGATTTCCTTGGCCGTCACCGACACCGCCTCGAGCGACTGGTTGCCGTAGTCGGCACGCGCCTGCGGGTCGAAGCCGAAGGCCAGCGTGCCGTTGAAGGCCGGATCGCTGTTGGTGTCGTTGTCGTGGCCGGAATCCTGGCTGACCACGGCATAGCCCTGCGCCAGCCCCATGTCGGCGTTACCGATGACACCGTTGCTGCCGCCGCCGCCCTGGAACAGGAAGCGCTCGTTCCACGCCACCGGCAGGCGCAGGCGGAAGCGAATCGCGTACTTCTGCCCGGCCACGCCGGTGCGTTCGCGCAGCCGGCCGGTCACTTCGCAGTGGGCGGGCATGGCCCCGGTGGCGGCCGCCAGCCGGCTGCTGTCGAACCGCACGGTCTGGTCGCTAAAGGTCATGGCCTTGGCCGACAGCCCGGCGCAGCGCGCCGCCTCATCCTGCGCTGCCGCCTGCAGCGAGGCCGACATGCCCCCCCCCAGCAGCAGAAGCATGATCGCCGCCGTCGGCGATCGCAAGGAATAGGGGAAAAGCTCGCGGGTCATAGCTGTATCCTCAAACGTGGTTATTCATAATTACTTATTATAATTGTTTTTTACAATAACCATAAAATCGGGACGACGCTTACATAAGCACTTTCCCGCATTGGCGGGGCGCGCCAGCATGGTTAAAATGTCAAACCTGCTGAATGGACAGCTATCCGTTCGGCCCCCAGCGCACGTCCCAAGGAGAATTCATGAGCACCGACAGCAGTCAAGACGCCAGCCGCGATACCCAATTGCGCGCCGACGCACTCGAATACCACCGCAGCCCAGTGCGCGGCAAGATTGAAGTGGTGGCCACCAAGCCACTGTCGAACCAGCGCGACCTCTCGCTGGCCTACTCGCCCGGCGTAGCCTACGCCTGCGAGGAAATCGCCGCGAACCCGGCCATGGCGGCCGAGTATACCTCGCGCGGCAACCTGGTGGCGGTGATCACCAACGGTACCGCCGTCCTGGGCCTGGGCAATATCGGCCCGCTGGCCTCGAAACCGGTCATGGAAGGCAAAGGCTGCCTGTTCAAGAAATTCGCCGGCGTCGACGTGTTCGACCTGGAACTGGCCGAGAACGACCCGGACAAGCTGGTCGACGCCATCGCCATGCTCGAGCCGACCGTGGGCGGCATCAACCTCGAGGACATCAAGGCGCCCGAGTGCTTCTATATCGAGAAGAAGCTGCGCGAGCGCATGAAGATCCCGGTCTTCCACGACGACCAGCACGGCACCGCGATCATTTCCAGCGCGGCGCTGCTGAACGCGCTCAAGGTGGTCGGCAAGGACATCGCCAGCGTGCGCCTGGCCGCCTCCGGCGCCGGCGCCGCCGCCATCGCCTGCCTGGACATGATGGTCAGCCTGGGCGTCCGGCGCGAGAACATCTTCGTGGCCGACTCCAAGGGCGTGATCTGGCGCGGGCGCGACGCCTCCATGGAAGCGAACAAGGCGCGCTACGCCCAGGACACCGAGGCGCGCACCCTGGCCGACATCGTCAAGGACGCCGACGTCTTCCTGGGCTGCTCGAGCGCCGGCGTCCTTACCGGCGAGATGGTCAAGACCATGGCCAGCCAGCCGGTGATCCTGGCGCTGGCCAATCCCGAGCCGGAAATCCGTCCGGAAGTCGCGCGCAGCGTGCGTCCCGACTGCATCATCGCCACCGGCCGCTCGGACTATCCGAACCAGGTCAACAACGTGCTGTGCTTCCCGTATATCTTCCGCGGCGCACTCGACTGCGGCGCCACCGCCATCACCGAGGAAATGAAGCTGGCCTGCGTGAGCGCCATCGCCAGCCTGGCCGAAGCCGAAGCCAACGACGCCGTGGCCGCCGCCTACGCCGGCGAGGAACTGCGCTTCGGCCCCGACTACATCATTCCCAAGCCCTTCGATCCGCGCCTGATGGCCGCGATCGCCCCGGCCGTGGCCGCCGCCGCGGCAGCCTCCGGCGTGGCCGCGCGCCCGATCGCCGACATGCAGGCCTACCGCGAGCAGCTGGCCGAGATGATCTACCACACCGGCTTCTTCATGAAACCGCTGTTCGCCAAGGCCAAGGCCGATCCGCGCCGGGTCGCCTACGCCGACGGCAGCGACCGGCGCGTGCTGCGCGCGGTGCAGACCGTGGTCGACGAAGGCCTGGCCAAGCCGGTGCTGATCGGCGCGGCCGACACCATCGAGAAAGCCATCCGGCAGGCCGGCCTGCGCCTGCGCCGCGATGTCGACTTCACGCTGGTGGAAGCCGATGGCGACACCACCCTGCAGGGCAGCCGCCTGCTGGCCGCCGGCCAGGTCGACGCGCTCATCTGCGGCATGCAGGGCAGCTACGATCACCACCTGGCGCATGTGCGCGAGCAGATCGGCATCGCCCCGGGCGCCAAGGTGCTGGCCGCGATGAACGCGCTGGTGCTCGACAAGCTGACCCTGTTCATCACCGACACCTACGTCAACGACAATCCGAGCAGCGAGGAGCTGGCCGCGATCACGCGGCTGGCGGCGGCGGAGCTGCGCCAGTTCGGCCTGGAGCCCAAGGCCGCCCTGCTCTCGCACTCGATCTTCGGCTCGTCGGAGCGGCCTTCGGCGCGCAAGATGCGCGAAGCGCGCGCGCTGCTGGCCGCCAGCGACCCGGAACTGGCGGTGCTGGGCGAAGTGCACGGCGACGCCGCCCTGTCCGAGGATATCCGGCGCCAGTACCTGTCCGAGGGCGGCTTCGCCGGCAGCGCCAACCTGCTCGTGATGCCTTCGCTGGACGCGGCCAATATCCTGTTCAATGTGCTCAAGGTCACCTCCGGCAAGGGCGTCACGGTCGGACCGATCCTGCTCGGCGCGGCCAAGCCGGTGCACATCCTCAGCCCGAGTGCGACCGTGCGGCGCATCGTCAACATGACCGCGTTCGCCGTGGGCGCCCGCGCGGCCTCCTAGGCCAAGCGGCAATGGCCGTCGCGTTGCAAGGACGCGACGGCCTCAAGGCGCCTTCCCCCTCGAATTACTAGGCGCTGTCCGGCGCCATGCTGGGCACCCCCAGCATCCGGTCGCGGTAGGCGCGCGGCGTACAACCGAGTTCGCGCTTGAACACCACATGCAGGTATTGCAGCGAGGTGAAGCCGCAGCTGAGCGCGACGTCGGCGATGCTGCGCTCGCTGCTTTTCAGGCTGTCCTTGGCGGCATCGAGCTTGTAGCGCAGGATGGCATCGTGCACGCTGCATCCGAGTTCCTCGCGGAAGTAGCTGTCCAGCGAGGAGCGCGACACGCCCACATGGTCGGCCACCTGGTGGGTCTTGATGCCGCGGAATGCATATTGGCGTATGTAATGGCAGGCCCGCATCACATGCGGATGCTTGACCGGGCGGTGCTGGCTGGACGCCAGCACATTGATGCCGACCGGCGGCACCAGGATGCGCGCGCCGTCGAGCTGGACACCGCGCATGCTCTGGTCCAGCAGGTGGGCTGCGGTGCGGCCGATTTCACGGGCACCCTGGATCACCGAGCTGAGCGGCATGGGGGTGAGCGCGCGCACCAGCGGGTCGTTGTCGATGCCGATCAGCGCCACCTGTTCCGGCACCGCGATGCCGGCCAGCGCGCAGGCCTGCAGCAACTGGCGCGCGCGGGCATCGGTGACGGCAATGATGCCAACCGGCTTGGGCAAGCTGCGCAGCCACGCGATCTGTCCCTGGACCGCCTCGCTCCACTGCGAGGCGCTGGTTTCGCAGCCACGAAAGATTTGAGCGTCCGCATGAATGGCGCCGGTCAGGCTGCGGAAGGCTTGTTCGCGTTCCTGCGCCCAGCGGTTTTCCGGTGCGGGGGGAACGCTGAACATGGCAAAGTGTTGCAAGCCAACATCGATCAGCTGGTCATACGCCAGCTTGACGAGCTTGAAATTATCGGTCGCGACATACGGCACCCCTTGCGGGTAGTCGGTCTCCGCGGCATACGAGCCGCCTACCGCCACCACGGGAACCTTGCAGCCCTGCAGGGCCGCCGCGACGGTGGGATCGTCGAAGTCGGCAATAATGCCATCGCCCCGCCACGAATCGATTTTGGCCAGGCGCAAACGAAAGTCGTCTTCCAGAAACAGATCCCAGACCGACCTGCGGCTACCCATGTAATCCGCGATACCGCCAATGACCTCGCGGTCGAATATTTTATTGGCATTAAACAGCAGGGCAATGCGATGCGTTTTTATTGCTTGCATTTTGCCTCCGCGCGGTAAATCCCAGAAACGCGCGTACGCATAATGATTCCTGCGTCGCCAATGTAATCGGCCGTCATATTCGTCTCTCCAATATTTTTATATTTAACGTCAGTATCCCGCCGCCGGCCGGACCTGCTTGCGCACTGCAGCTTGCAATCAGCGCCGAGGCAACTCGCCATCGCGCGGAACTATGCAATAACAGCAATGGACACACGCATGGCGTGCAAGCAACGTATGGATGGGCTGCCGCTTTTCTTGAATGAGCGCGCTAACTCAACCACGCGTCAAGGATAGGGCCGCGACCCGCGCGGCTTTAACGCGAAGTGTGATTTTTCTAGGGAAAAGGAGAAATTTGGATGATTTCGGCAAAAAGTATCAGTCGGCGTGCATTTCCTGCACGGCGCCGCGCGGCGGTCGGCGTCCAAGGGAAGACCGGCAGAGGACGTGCGCTTGCGAGGGATTGCCGGCGGATTGGGCGGAAATGCTGGAACTTACTCCGAAGAATCGGTGTCGTCGTCGGTGTCAGGCGGGGCCGGGGCCTCAGAGGCAGCAACAGCCTGCGTGGAGAGGGACCTGACGGCATTCATTGAATATCCCTATTCTCCCCGAGCAATTTTTTAAAATAGGAAACATTGCAATAGCCGACCGCATGGCCGATTTCCGCGATGCCGGTCCACTTTTCTCGGCAAGTAATCTGAAGACTTCGGCCAAGCCCAATTCATTGCGATAGCCGGTAAATGCCAAGTCCGGTTCCGCTCTCAATTGACCATTCACCGTTCCCAGATTGACGCCGGTTGCCTCCACCACGAATTCCCAATCGAGCTGCGTCTCGGTTAATTGGCGGCGATAAAACCCACACCGCCGTCTTTTCCTTATCCTTCAATGGCTCCAGGGTTGATTGGCGGTATGCCACCAGCGGCAAGTGTTTTCCAACGGCGCGGAAGGCGACATAGGTTATACTTCAATGTATCTCAGGCTTCGATCAGGATAGGCGATGCATACCACGAATCTGCGCAAGGTTGGCGGGTCTGTCATGTTGGCTGTACCGCCCGCCCTGCTAGAACAGCTCAAGCTTCAAGCCGGCGCTGCGGTCAGTCTGGCCGTGGAACAGGGTCGCCTGGTGGTCCAGCCCGCATGCCGTCCGCGTTACACGCTTGCCGAACTGCTGGAGGCGTCCGACTATTCGCAGCCCCGGTCGGACGATGAGCGCGCATGGGTCGATGCACCAGCCGTCGGCGGTGAACTGTTATGAAACGAGGCGACATCTATCTCGTGTCGCTCGACCCCACCAGCGGACACGAACAAAGCGGCAGCCGGCCGGTGCTGATTGTGTCGCCGTTCGAGTTTAATGCCGCGACCGGACTGCCGGTGGTCGTGCCGATCACCAAGGGCGGCGACTTTGCCCGGCGACTCGGCTTTGCGGTGCCTCTGAGCGGCGTCCGAACAAGGGGGATCATTCGCTGCGACCAGCCGCGCACGATCGACCTGACGGCCCGCCACGGTCGCAAGATCGATATCCTTCCAGACCCCATCATGGCCGACGTGTTCGCCAAGCTCGCCACGCTGTTCGAATAGGTCCCTACCGAACCGGCGGTCGAATTCGACCGCCTCCTCGCTTGCCCGGCACGCCATATCACTCCGGCCCCAGCACCCGAAACACCTCTTCAGCCGTGGTCAGCCCATCGCGCACCTTGAGGAAGGCATCGTCGCGCAAGGTCATGAAACCGTGCTCCAGCGCGTACTGGGTAATCTCCGTCACCGCCGCCTGCGAGGCGATCAGGTGGCGCATGTGGGTGTCGGGCGCGAGCACTTCGTACAGGCCGAGCCGGCCCTTGTACCCCGAGCCGTGACAGGTTTCGCAACCCACGCCCATATAAGTGCCCACGCCCTGCTCGGCGAAGCGGCCGCCCAGGCGCTGCAGCAGTTGCGGGTCGGTGGTGGCCGGGGCGCGGCAGCGCTGGCAGATCTGGCGCACCAGCCGCTGGGCGATCACCGCTTCGAGCGCGGTGGCGATCACGAAGGGCTTCAGGCCCAGGTCGAACAGGCGCGAAATGGTGGCGATGGCCGAATTGGTGTGCAGGGTCGAGAACACCTGGTGCCCGGTCAGGGCCGCGTGGAAGGCCACTTCGGCCGTCTCGACATCGCGGATCTCGCCCACCAGCAGCACGTCCGGATCCTGGCGCAGGATGGCGCGCAGGATCAGCGGGAAGGTCAGGCCGATCTTTTCGCGCACCACCACCTGCCCGGCCGAATCGAGGTAGTACTCGACCGGGTCTTCGATGGTGATGTAGTTTTTCTCCGGCGTGGCGCTGCTTTGCAACAGGCTGTACAAGGTGGTGGTCTTGCCGCTGCCGGTCGGGCCGGTGGCCAGCACGATCCCCTGCGGCTTGTCGCCCGCGTGGCGCACCTTGGCCAGGTCGAGCGGACTGAGGCCGATGCCGTCGAGGCGCAGCACGGCCGAATTGCGGTCCAGGATGCGCATGACGATCTTTTCGCCATTGATGGTCGGCAGGGTCGAGATGCGCAGGTCGACGATGCGCTTGGGCGTCTTGACGGCCAGCCGTCCATCCTGCGGGCGGCGCCGCTCGGAAATGTCCAGCTCGGCCATGATCTTGATGCGCGAGACGATCGACTGCTGCATATTGTGGGGAATCTGCATCTTGTCGATCAGCACCCCGTCCACCCGCAGCCGCACCATCACGTTCTTGGCGCGCGGCTGGATGTGGATGTCGGACGCGCCCAGGTTGATGGCTTCGAGCAGGATCGCGTTGACCAGGCGGATCGCGGGCGGCTCGTCGGTCCCGCGCAGCAGTTCCTCGAGCGACTGCTGGGCATCGTCCTCCTCGATGACGATTTCCACGCCTTCGTACGGGTCGGGCGAACCGAAGGTGGTTTCCAGGTCTTCCAGGCTGGTGCGGCCGGTGTCGTAGACCTTGGCGATCTTGGCCAGGATCTCGGACATCGGCGCCAGCGCCGGGGCGATCTCCAGGCCGGTGACGAAGCGCAGGTCGTGCAGCAAGCCTTCGTCGAGCGGGTCGGCCATGGCCACCGTGAGGCGTTTGTCGTCGATGCGCATCGGCATGATCAGGTGGCGCTGGCATAGCAGTGTGGGCACCAGCACCGCCACCGCCATGTCGATCGGCGCTTCGTCCAGGCTGACCTGCTGGATCTTCAGCTCGTCGGCCAGCAGATCGTGCACTTTCTTTTCGTTGGCCCAGCCGCGGTCGATGATTTCCTTGAGCACCGACTGGTGGCGCGGCGGCTGCTGCTGGATGCGCAACAGTTCCTGCACCTGCCCGAGCGAGAGCACACCATGCTTGTGCAGCACCGTGGCCAGCCGGCTGCGGCTGCTGACGGTGAACTTGGCCAGCTGCTCGATCTCGCGCGACTTGCTTTCGACGTCGCGCGTGAGCGCCTTGTTGGCGCGGTTCAGTTCCTGCCGCTCCAGCGCCAGCGCCACCGTCACGCGCAGGTCGTCGTCGTTCCAGGGCTTGAGGATGAACTTGTACACGGCGCCGGTCTTGACCGCGCCCACCACCGCGTTCACGTCGGCGTGGCCGGTGAGCATAATGCGGATCATGTCCGGTTCGATCTGGCGCGCCTGGCGCAGCAGCTCGCCGCCGTCCATGCCCGGCATCATGAAGTCGCTGATCATCAGCTGGAAGGTTTCGCTCTTCAGCCTGGCCAGCGCCTCGACCGGATCGGTGCAGGTCGTAATGTCGTAGTTCTCCTGGCGGAACACGCGCCGCAGCGCCGACAGCACATTCGGTTCGTCGTCCACCAGCAGGATGCGGTAGCGCTTGATTTCCGGGGCGTCGGAACTGCCCGGCTTGATGCCCGTGAACAGGTGGCCGTAGCTCATGAGCCGGCCCCCTCGGGCGCGTTGGCGTGCAGCGGGATCAGCACGGTAAAGCTGCTGCCCCGCCCCGGCACCGAGTCGACTTCGATGGTGCCGTGGTGGGCGCGCACCACATCGCTGGCCACCGTCAGGCCGAGCCCGGCGCCGCCGCCCACGTCATGGGTGGTGAAGAAGGGATCGAAGATGCGCTCGCGGATGGCCGGATCGATGCCGCAGCCCTCGTCCGCGACAGTGATGGCCAGCGTGCCCTCGTGCACGGCGGCGCCGAGGCGGATGAGGCCGGCACGCCCCTGCATGGCGCGGCGCGCGTTGACCAGCATCGCCAGCACGGCGCGCTGCAAGCCGGCGCTGTCGCAGTTAAATACCGGCAGCGCCGCCAGCTCCTGCTGGAGGCGCACGCCGGCCGGCAGCTCGTCGAGCAGGCGTACCGCGCCATGCAGGGCCGCGCCGGGGTCGGACAGGGCCATGCGCGCCGTGCCGGAACTGGCATAGGTCTTGAGGTCCTCGATGATGCGCCCGATACGGTCGGCGCCGCCCACCGATTCGTCCAGCAGGCTGGCGAAGTCTTCCAGCACGAAGGCCAGGTCCTCGGCCGTGGCGCGCTCCCAGGTCTGGCTGGCGATGGCCTTCGCCAGCGTGGCGACATAGCCCTTGGCGCTGGAGAGATTGCTGCGGATGAAGCCGATCGGATTGTTGATCTCGTGGGCCATGCCGGCCGCCAGATTGCCCACCGAGGCCATGCGCTCGGCCAGGTACATGCGCCGCTGGCTGCGTTCGATCACCGCGACCTGCTCGCGCACGCGCGCTTCGAGCTGCTCGTTGAGGCTGCGGTAGCGCGCCTCGGACGCCATCAGCGCTTCGTGCTTGGCCACCAGCTCGCGGTGGTCGGCATGCACGGCCTCGATATGCAGGTCGGCCGCCATGCGGTAGCGGTTGGAGGCGCCCAGCAGCAGTTCGAGCCAGCGCGCGGCGGCGTCGACGGCCCCCGCGCAGGCAGCCGGCGCGCTCAGCAGGCCGACCGGGTCGAGGTCGACCACCAGCGCTGCCTGGCATTGCGCGCCATCGAGCGGCTGGGGACCTTCGCGCAGGCTGCTTCCGTCGGGCGCGCTGATGCGCCACGCCGCGCCGATGCTGCGCGCCATCGCCGTCTCGAGCGCGGCGCGCGGCACGGCGCGCAGCATGTCGGCCAGCGGCACGTCGCGGTCGAAGGCCGGCGGCGCGGCGCTCATGCCCCTCCTCCGGCGGAGGCGACGAATTCCTCTTCGCCCAGGCCATGGCGGCTCTGCAGGTCGAACTCGGCGTTGAGGCGCGCATACACCTTGCGCAGCAGCGCCGTGAAGGTTTCCCTGACCCCGCCGCCCTGCATCGCGCTGGCCAGCACCACCGGCCATGGCGCCTCGCGCCAGCGCTCGGCCACTTCCTGCTCGGTGAGAATATCCGGCAGGTCGCGCTTGTTGTACTGCACCACCAGCGGATAGCTGCCCACGTCGATGCCCACCGTGGCGGCGTTGGCGATCAGGTTATCGAAGGCGACGGCATTGTTGGTGGCCTGGTTGCGCTGGGAATCGGCCACGAACACCGCCCCATCCGAACGCGACAGCACGGCCTTGCGGGTGCCATTGTGGGCCACCTGCCCGGGCACCGTGAACAGCTTGAATTTGACGACCAGGCCGGACGGGGCGCGAAAGCCCAGCGGCAGCAGGTCGAAAAACAAGGTGCGGTCGCCCTCGGTTTCGAGCAGCATCATGTCGCCGACCATGCCGGCGGTCAGCACGTCGTGCAGGCGCGTCAGATTGCTGGTCTTGCCCGACATGGCCGGGCCGTAATAGACCAGCTTGATCGTCAGGCGCTGGAATTGCTCATCTAGTTCAGCCATCCACCCATCCTTCCTGCCAGCGCGGCGCGTCGAGCTCGGCACCAGCATACCGCGTTCGCCCGCCGTACTCAAGGGGCGCACGTGCACGTAAGAAATTACCGTGTTCACGCTGCAGCGGCAAGCCCCTGGCCGCCGCGAAACGGTGCAGTGCAGCATTTAGCCGGAACACCGCGCAAACTGGTACGCTACTAGCTTGAACAGCCCCCCTTCCCCCAACTCAAATGGACCCACCATGAAACTTCAGAACAAGGTGTGCATCGTCACTGGCGCGGCCAGCGGCATCGGCAAGGAAATCGCGATGACGTTCGCGCGCGAAGGCGGCAAGG
>CAMLHI010000048.1 GCA_946479705.1 uncultured Oxalobacteraceae bacterium | reverse complement strand
GTGGCGCTGCAGATGCGCACGATGAGGATCTTGTTGAACTGCATGTCGCGGCGGAACAGCGAGGTGTAGATCGAGCCCAGCGGCGAAATCGCGAAGCTGGCCGACATCACCGTCATGATGGCGACGATCTGGGCGTTGTTGTAGAAGGCGGCGACCATGTCGCGCGCGAGGAACATGAGCACCGCCACGCTCCACGCCAGGATGATCGCCACGCCCAGGGTCGAGCGGATTTTTTGCGGGGTCAGCTGTTCTTCGCGGATCAGGTACTTGCCCACCCCGAAGTCGCGGAACACGTGCAGCACCGTCATCACGAAGGCCGCCACCGAATACACGCCGATGTCTTCCGGCGAAATCATGCGCGCCAAGACCATCACGCCGATAAACTGGATCATGACCTCGGCGTATTGGGCGGCAAACGACATCCCCAGGTTTTTCTTTAAAGCGCTCACGCGTGCATCCTGTCGTTGATTCGGTTGAAGTGCCGCTTACGGCATCTGGGCGGCGGGCATGCTGGCGCGCTCGTTGAGCACGCGCTCGCAGACGGTCAGGAAGGTGTGTGCCACCGACACGGTATTGTTGTCGCGCGCCAGTTGCAGCCCGCGCACGCTCATCTGTTCGGCCAGCGCCGCGTCGTTCAGGATGGCCAGCACGCCGTCGGCGATCGCTTGCGGATCGGTGCCGTCCACCAGCAAGCCGGTCTGGCCGTGCACGACCGCCTCGACCACGCCGCCGGCGCGTCCGCCCACCACCGGCTTGCGGCAGGCATTGGCTTCGCGGAACACCAGGCCGAAGCCTTCGGTATCCCCGTCCGGCATGGTGCGGTTCGGCATGAGGAACAGGTCGCAGCTGCGCAGATAGGACAGCAGGTCGTGCTCGGAAGCGCTGCCGACCAGGGTCACGCAGCCGGCCAGGCCGCTGTCGCGGATCATCTGTTCCAGCACCGGACGCAATTCGCCTTCGCCGATGATCAGGTAATGCACGTCCGGCCGCGCGGCGCGGATCGACTGCATGGCGAGCACGGCCATGTCGGCGCCCTTGCGCGGCACCAGCCGGCCGACCGTCAGCAGCACTTTCTTGCCGTGCAGATTGTGGCGGGCAAGGATGGCCGGATCCGGCGCGCCCGGCGTGAAGCGCTCGGTGTCGACCCCGTTCTGGATCAGCGCGATGGCTTCCGGGCGCACGTCCATCTGGCGCGTCAAGGCGTCGCAGGTGAAACTGCTGACGGCGATCACCTTGTCGGCCGCGCCCAGGTAGGCGCGCCGGCGCTTGCCGTGGAAGCCCGAGGTGGCGGTGGTGATTTCCTCGCCGTGCACATAAACGATCAGCTTACAGCCGAACAGCTTCTGGAGCGCGATGCCAAGCCAGCTGCCGGTCACCAGCTCGCCCACGCACACCACGTTGATGCGATGGCGGTAGACCAGCAGGCCGGCCGTCAGCAGCACGCGCGCGTACAGCGGCAGATCCTGCACCAGCAGGCGCCACACCGATACCAGCGCATTGGCCGGCGGCGGCGCCATCAGCGGGCGCAGCAGCGGAATGCGCGTGACCGGATAATTGACCGCCGCATCGTGTTCGCGCCAGCCATCGATTTCCTTGGCCGAGGCGTAGTGCTCGCGCGCGGCCAGCACCCGCACCGTGCCGGCCGGCATGTGCTGGCACAGGTTGCCGTACACCACAGCCGAGCCGCCATGGATGGGCGGGAAGGTGCTGGCCACCAGCAGGCAGCGCACCGGATGGGCGCTGTCGCCGGGCGCCGGCGCGCGCGCGTAGCGGACCGGCGTGAGCAGGTTGCGCGTGAGCTGGTAGGCGAAGCGCGTATCGCCCGCGCCCCAGGGCGTGAAGCGCGGCAGCTGGAACACGTCGGAGTGGCGGCTGGCGGCGCCGCCGCCGCTGGCCAGCGCCGCCTTGTAGCCGCACGCCCTGACCATGGCCACATGGTCGTAATTGTAGTCCTCGCGCGGGCGGCCGTTGGGGTAGGCGAACAGGCGCACGGGGCCGCCAATGATGGCTTCCAGGTCTTCCTTGCAGCCGCCGATTTCGGCCCGCGCCTGGGCCGCCGTGCATTCATTGAGGATCGGGTGCTGCACCGTGTGGCCGCCAATCTCGAAGCCCTGGCTGTGCAGCGCGCGCACCTCGTCGGCGCCGAAGCGGCGCGGCAGGACCAGCGGGCCGGCCGCCTGCGATTCGAGCAGCGCGATGGCGCCAACGCGCTCGTCGACCGGCGCGTACTTGAGGCGTCGCTGCAAGTCGTCGATCAGGCGCGCGCGCTGGGCCGGCCGGCTCAGGTCGGCATAATTGCCGAAGCCGTAGGGCAGGCGCGCGCCGCTGTCGGGCAGGGCGCGCACGGCGGCGATAATGCGCTCATGCCACAGCGCGGCGCCCGCCAGCTGGCCGGTGGTGACAAAAAAGGTCGCGGGCAGCTTGCGCCGCAGCAGTGCCGCGGCCACATGGTCGATCCACTCGCGGTAGCCGTCGTCGAAAGTCAATGCCACCGCCCGTTCCGGCAGGGTGCCGCGCGCGAGCGCGGCGCTGGCCTCGCCGAGCGGCACGATGTTGGCGTGCTCGGTGAGGAAGTCGAGAATGCGCTCGAAGTGGGGCAGGTCCAGTTCATTGGCGGTGAGCGGATCGGCCGCCAGCGGAATCTTGTGGAACAGGAAACTCGTCAGGCGTGCGCGCGGACCGGCCGGCGACAGGGTGGCGAACAGTCCTTTGGCGATGAGCGTTTGCATGGCTTTACGATTGAAATGGGGGGCGTGCAGCGGTCTTGGGGGCCGCGCCGGCCGCCGCGGCCGGCCTGGGCAGGCCGGCGCCGGGCTGCTTGATCAGCAAGAGCTTTTCCAGCAAGATCAGGATCAGGATGATGTCATAGTACAGGTCGAAATAGGCCAGCGACAGGAAGGCGCCGCCGACCGCGAAGCCGATGAGCGCCACCTGCACGGCCTTGGCCAGGTCGGCGGCCCATTTCAGCTCCGGGCTGGCGCCGCAGTGGCGCACGATGCGGGTGCCGCTGCGCCAGACGCAGACCATCAGCGCCAGGAACAGCGCCAGGCCCACATAGCCATGCTCGCCGAGCACCTGAAAATAGATACTGTGGGCGACGTGGAAATCGAGGGGATCGGGTGCGTACTGCGCGAACATGCGCCGGCTGAAGACGTTGAAGCCGCCGCCGAGCGGGTTCTGGCTGGCCACGTTGAGGGCGAACTTCCAGGCATTGATGCGCCCCATCGAGGATGCGTCTGCCTTGTAGTCGCCAATGGTGTCCATGCGCGCGAACCATTGCGCGGGCATCAGGCTATAGATGGCGCCGACCATGCAGGCCAGCAACAGGCCGTTGCGGATCCTCTGTCCGCCCTTGAGCCACAGGAAGATCAGCATCACCGCGCCGCCCAGCAGGCCGCCGCGCGAATACGAGCCGACGGTGGCGATCGCGGTGGCGCTTGCCATGACCACCAAGCCGATCGATACCCACTTGCTGGTGGCCTGGGATTTGAGGTACCACAGCAGCGGGATGACGGTCAGCAGGCCGAGCGCCAGCGAATTGTTTTCGGCGATATAGGAGCCGTCCGGACCGTACACACGGTACTGGCCGCCGGTGGCGATCGAAAAGATGCCGCCCTTGAGGCCGAAAATGCCCAGCGACAGGGCCACCACCCAGACCAGGCGCTTGATGTCTTGCTCGGTGCGCAGCGCCATGGTGGCCAGCACGGTGATAAAGAAGGTCTTCATGACCCGGTCCCATTCGCGCCAGACCAGGTCCGGTTCCAGCGCGAACACACTGGTGAAGGACATCCAGCCCATCATGATCAGCAGGATCGCCGTCACCGGGGTCAATGGCAGGCTCTTCGGCTCCTTGGACAGGAGCAGGCTGACGATGGTGACGGCGCCGATCACGGCGGCGAACTGGAAATCGTGGGCGGCGCCGTAAGCGAGCCGATGGGGGTTCATCAGGCTCAGCCAGATATACATCAGAATGCCGTGGGCGGGTCGCTTGAAGATATACGGAATCGAGCCGAACACCACGGCAAAGATGATCAGATCACGCATGCGCGCCGAGCCTCTTGAAGAGCTCGACCACGCGGCGCGCATTGGCGTGCCAGGTCAGTTGCTGCGCGGCGATGCTGTCGCGCGCGCCGCCGGCCACCGTGGCGCGCAAGTGGTGGTCGGCGCACAGCCGGCTGACGGCCTTGGCCATGCCGTCGCGGTCGGCCGGGTCGAACAGCACGGCGTTCTGGTCGGGCGCGAGGATTTCCATGATGTTGGGCTGGGCCGGGGCCACGATGGCCTTGCCCAGCGCCAGGTATTCGAACAGCTTGAGCGGCGAGGCGTAGGCCACCACGGCCGGCTGCAGGGCGATGTCGAAGGCCGCCACATAGCGCGCCACGTCGTCGCGCCCGATGATGCCGGTAAAGCGCACGCGCTCGGCGATGCCCAGCGCGCTGGCCTGCTGTTCCAGCCTGGCCCGTTCCGGGCCGTCACCGACCACCAGCAACTGGCGGTGCGCGTCCGGCCGGTCCTGGGCAATCATGGCGATCACCTTGTCCAGGCCGTGCCAGTCGCGCACGAAACCGGTGAAGCCCAGCACCAGGCGATCCTCCAGGCCGAGTGCGCGCTTGGCGGCCGCCACGTCCGGCGCGCTGGCGAAGCGGGCCGAGTTGATGCCGTTGGGGATGACCACGATCTTGTCCTTCGGCACGCCGTAGGACGCGACCATGTCGCCCAGCACCTGCGTGACCGGCAGCACCATGTCGGCGTTGTTCCAGGCGTAGGCCTGCGACCAGCGCGCCAGGCCGGTCAGGGACAAGCCATCGTACCTGGTGCGCTCCTCGAGGATCGGCGCATTGATTTCCAGCAGCATGGGCAGTTTGTACTTGCGCGCCAGCCAGATGCCGGCGGGCAGAAACAGGTTATAGCGCTCATACAGGCAATCCGGTGCGTGCTTGCGCACGGCGGCGGCGAGGCGGCGGTAGGCCAGCAGGCTGTAGCCCAGCTCCATGAGCTCGTAAAACCACTTCGGCAGGTAGCGCTTGAGCAGGGCGACCGGGCCGGCGTCGGCGCCGAAATCCTCAGTCTCGGCGCTGGGCGGTGCCACGATCACGACTTCATGGCCCTGCTCGCGCAGGGCGGTGATCATTTCTTCGATGTGGACGTACTGCCCGTCCTTGGAACGGGTACGGTGATGGTAGAGGATCTTCACGCGGCTTGGCCCAGCAGGCTGGGGGTGGAATTGTTGACAATGTTGCGGAACAGGTCGATTTGGCCCTGGGTGGTGGCGTCCCAGCTGAAGCGCTCGGCGTAGCGGCGCGTGGCGCCGTGATCGGGATAGCTCGCGCGCAGGCTGGTGACGGCCTCGGCCAGGGCGCCGGGGGTGCGCTCGGCCATCAGCAGGCCGGCTTCCGGCGCGGCCACCACTTCCGGGGTGCCCCACACGTTGCTGGCCACCACCGGGGTGCCGCAGGCCATCGATTCGAGCAGCACATTGGCCCAGCCTTCGCGGCTCGACGCCAGCACCAGCGCGTCGGCGGCGTTGTAATAGGACGCCAGTTCGACCTGCGGCACGCCGCCCAGGAAAGTCACGCGCTCGGCCACGCCGAGCTGGGCGGCAAGGGCTTCCAGCGCCTTGCGCTGCGGACCGGTGCCGGCGATCATGAGGTGCACGTCGGGCAGGCGCACCAGCGCCTCGATGACCAGGTCGTGGGCTTTGCGCGGGTCGAGCAATCCGACCGACAGCAGGGTGAAATGGGTCATGCCCAGGGCGGCGCGGGCGGCGGCGCGGTCGCGCGGGGCGAAGCGCTGCAGGTCGACGCCGTTGCGCAGCGCCGTGATACGGTGCTCGGCCACGCCCAGTTCAACCATTTCCTCTTTCAGGGCCTGGCAGACGGTGATGAGGCCCTTGGCGTTGCGCGCGGCCCACAGGATCATCTTGCGCGGTAAGCTGAACTGGGGAATCAGGTTGATGTCGGTGCCGCGCGCGGTCACGGTCACGGGCTTGTTAAAATACTTTCCCAGCATGACCGCGGCCACCCCGTCCGGGTAAAAGTAGTGGGCGTCGATGACGTCAAAGTTGTAGCCTTCGTCGAGGATGCGGCCGATGGCGGAGCGGGCGGCGCGCGCCATCAGCAGCGGCGTGGCGAGCATGCCGACCTTGGGCAGGACCAGGTAGCGCGGGTGCACAATGTCGAGCCCGTGGCGCTGTTCGCGCGCCGGCACCTTCGCCAGCGCGGCATAGTGGCCGAAGCGCGGATGCGCGAAGGGAAACCAGGGAACCGGTGCGACCACGCGCGATTCGACCTGGCCGCTGGCGATCAGATAGCGCAACCGGGTTTCCACGAAAATACCGTGGTTGGGCTGTTGCGCATTGGGAAACAGCGTGCTGAAAGTAAGTAGCTTCATGTTGTATGGTGAGTAGGCAGGCGCACACGGCACAGTATCGCATGGTCCTGAGCTGCCGCATCTATTTTGTCATCGGGAAAGGTTGCTTCGCTTGTCCGATAATAAAATTGAAAGTATAATTTTACAGTAGGCATACTGTAAACCTGGGAGGAAATCTTGGGATGCAAGCTCATTTAGTTGCTAACTAGCAACGTAAATTTGCTTGCTGAAATAGTCGTTCTGTCCTCATAATCGCATTCTGATATTCGCCTCGGCTGGCCGGAAAGCGCCCCCAGCGCGACCCGAGATGCACGCCATGTGAGTCCACTGTCTCCGCCGATCCAATTCGCCACCACCAAGAAAATCACTCTATGAAAATCACTATCATTGGCTCGGGCTACGTCGGCCTGGTTTCGGGAGCTTGTTTCGCAGACGTCGGCAATACCGTACTGTGCCTGGACGTGGACGAGCGCAAAATCGCCATGCTCAATAGCGGCGGCATTCCGATTCACGAGCCGGGTCTGGATGCGATGGTTGCGCGCAACGTTCAGGCCGGCCGCATGCTGTTTTCCACCAGCTATGACGTCGCCGTCGAGCACGCCGAAGTTATTTTCCTGGCCGTGGGCACGCCGCCGGACGAAGACGGCAGTGCCGATCTGACCCACATTCTCTCGGCCGCGCGCAGCATCGGCCAGCGCATTGCCAAGCCGATCGTGGTGGTGGACAAGTCGACCGTGCCCGTCGGCACCGCGGACAAGGTGCGCAAGGCCATCCAGGGTGAGCTGGACAAGCGTGCCGTGCGCATCGATTTCGCCGTCGTCAGCAATCCGGAATTCCTCAAGGAAGGCGCCGCCATCGACGACTTCATGAAGCCGGACCGCATCGTCGTCGGCAGCGACGACGCGCGCGCCACCAAGCTGATGCGCCAGCTGTACGGCCCGTTCAGCCGCAATCACGAGAAACTGGTGGAAATGGATATCCGCAGTGCCGAACTGACCAAATACGCCGCCAATGCCATGCTGGCCACCCGCATCAGCTTCATGAACGAGCTCGCAAACCTGGCTGAACTGCTGGGCGCCGATATCGAGCATGTGCGCCTGGGGATGGGGCTCGATCCGCGCATCGGCCCGCAGTTCCTGTATGCCGGCATGGGTTACGGCGGCTCCTGCTTCCCGAAAGATGTCAAGGCCCTGATCAAGACCGCCTCCACCCTGGACCAGCGGCTGCACGTGCTGGACGCCACCGAGACCGTCAACGAACAGCAGAAGATGGTGCTTTTCAATAAGCTGTGCCGTTTCTACGGCGGCCCCGGCGCCCTGGCCGGCCAGACCATCGCGCTGTGGGGCTTGTCGTTCAAGCCGAACACCGACGACATGCGCGAAGCGCCAAGCCTGGTGCTCATTCGCGCGCTGTTCGCCGCCGGCGCCAAGGTGCGCGCCTACGACCCGGTGGCCAGCCATGAAGCCAGGCGCATCCTGCTGGCCGAACACGGCGAGCAACGCTGCGCCGAATTGCTGACCATCACCGCCACCGCCAGGGACGCGGCCGCGGGCGCCGACGCGCTGGTGCTGGTTACCGAATGGAAAGAATTCCGCGCGCCGGACTTCACTAGCCTGGCGCAGAGCCTGCGCAGCAAGGCGCTCTTCGACGGCCGTAATATTTACGATCCGGCAACCGTGGCCGCCGCCGGCCTGCGCTATGAAGGCATCGGCCGCACCAGCGCGGACTTGCGCGCATGAGCGAGGGCTTGCACACGGTGCTGGTCACCGGCGCGGCCGGCTTTGTCGGCAGCTTTGTGGCCGCGCGCCTGGCCGCGCTGGGCCATAAGGTGGTCGGTTGCGACAACTTCAACGACTACTACAGCCCGCAGCTCAAGCATGACCGGGTGCGCGCCCTGCTTACGCCCGCCGGGGTCGCGTGCCGCACCGTGGAACTGGCCGACCCGGACCAGGTCGCAGCCCTGTTCGCCGAGGTCAAGCCGGGCTTGGTGGTGCACCTGGCCGCCCAGGCCGGAGTGCGCTATTCGCTGGAAAACCCGGCCGCCTACATCCAGTCCAACCTGGTCGGCTTCGGCAATATGCTGGAAGCTTGCCGCCGCCACCAGGTCGCCCACCTGCTGTACGCCAGCAGCAGCAGCGTGTACGGCGCCAACGCCAAGGTGCCGTTCGCCGAAAGCGACCAGACCGACGAACCGGTTTCGCTGTACGCCGCCACCAAGAAGTCCAATGAACTGATGGCGTATTCGTACAGCCACCTGTTCAAGCTGCCCGCCACCGGTCTGCGCTTTTTCACCGTCTACGGTCCCTGGGGCCGTCCCGACATGGCCTACTTCAGTTTTACCGAAAAGATGCTCAAGGGGCAAGCCATCCCCGTGTTTGCAGAAGGCAAGCTGACGCGCGACTTTACCTATATCGACGACATCGTCGAAGGCGTGGTGCGCCTGCTGTTCAAGCCTACCCCGGCCACCGCCACCCGGGCCGCGCATGCGGTCTTCAACATCGGCAACGATCATCCGTGCACGGTGCTCGACTTTATCCAGACCCTGGAGCAGGTCTGCGGGGTCAAGGCCGACATGAACTTCCTGCCGATGCAGCCGGGCGACGTGCCGGCCACGCACGCCGATACGCGCCGCCTGGCCGAGTGGGTGGGTTTCGAGCCGCGCACCCGGCTGGCGACCGGGCTGGCGGAATTCGCGCAGTGGTACCGCGCCTATAACGGTCTGCAGTAAGGCCCACCGGCGCCCGCCGGTGCCGGCTTTATCCGAATCCCAGGACACGACCATGCGACCAGACTCGTACCGGCACGATATCGATGGACTGCGCGCGATCGCGGTGCTCGCCGTGATCGTGTTCCACATTCAAAAAGACCTGCTGCCCGGCGGCTTCGTCGGCGTTGACGTCTTCTTCGTGCTGTCCGGCTTCCTCATCACCGGCAAGATCCTGCAGGACCTGGCCGCCGGCGCCTTCTCGCTGCGCGACTTTTACGTGCGCCGCATCAAGCGCATTGCGCCGGCGATGCTGGTCGTGGTGCTGGCCACCGTGCTGGCCGCGCAAGCGCTGCTGCTGCCGCAGGACGCCGTGAATGCCGCCAAGGCGGGCCTGTGGTCGCTCGCCTCGCTCACCAATGTCTACTACACCTTTTTCCAGGATACCAGCTACTTCGCGCCGAGCAGCGCCGAACTGCCGCTGTTGCACCTGTGGTCGCTCGGCGTGGAGGAACAGTTTTACCTGATCTGGCCGCTCGCGCTGGCGCTCGGCTACCGCCTGCTGCGCGCACCGGGCCTGCTGGCGCTCATGGCCGCCGCCGCGCTGGCCTCCTTCCTCATCGGCGAGCTGTTATTTACCCGCAGTCCCGCGTTCGCCTACTATATGCTGCCGTCGCGCGCGGGCGAACTGCTGGCCGGCGCCATGGCCGCGCTGATCGTCGAGCGGCGCATGCACGCGCATTGGTCCGGCGGCGTCTGGCGCGCCATCGGCTGGCTTGGTGCGGCCGGGCTTGCAGCTGCCCTGTGGCTGCTGCGCGAAGACCAGATCTTCCCGGGCGTGCGGGCGATGGTGCCGGCCTTCGCCACCGCCGCGCTGCTGCTGGCCGGGCAGCTGGACCGGGGCGGCATGGCCCGCCTGCTGCGCTGGACGCCGCTGCGCATGGTCGGTTGGATATCGTATTCGGCCTACCTGTGGCACTGGCCGCTGCTGGCGTTTTACCGCTATGCGTACGGCCAGCCGTCGCTGCTGAGCGGCAGCGTGATTTTCGTGCTGACGCTGGCGCTGGCCTGGCTGACCTATGCCACCATCGAGCAACCCTTCCGCCAGGTGTCCGGGACGCGCTGGCGCGCCATTTTCCGCACCTACGGCGCAGCGACCCTGGGCGTGGCCGGCGTGGCGCTGCTGGTGGTGGGCACCGGCGGCCTGCTCGACACCGGCTATGGCGCGCGCCTGGCCACGGTGCGCGCCAACGAGCATCCGCCCACCGACTTCCCCTACGTATGCATGCGCAAAGCGCTGGCCGGCGGCGACGCGACCGATCCGCGCTGTGTGATCAATGCCGCTGGCGCGGCGCCGGATGCGCCCGCCGTGCTGCTGTGGGGGGACTCGAATGCGGCGCATTACGTCGGCATGGTGGGCGCGTTCGCGCGCGCCGCCGGCTTCGGTTTCCGCAACCTGCAAGTGGGCACCTGCGCGCCCTTGCTTGGCCCGATCGAAGGTATCGTCGATCCTGCGCGCCTGAAGGATTGCGGCGCCTCGCAGTCGGTGATCCGGAGCGTGCTCGAGCGGACCGACGTGGTGATCATCGCCGCCGCCTGGACTTCCTACCAGAACCGCTCGCCGCAATTTCTGGAGCGTTTCTTCGGCACGGTGCGCGAACTGACGGCCCAGGGCAAGCGCGTGGTGCTCATCGGCCGGGTCCCGCTGTTCGAGGCTTTCGACCGCCAGTGCGCCGCGAAAGCGCTGTCCTACCCATGGCTGCGCTGCGAACCGCTGCGCATTCCGATGGGCGCGCCGGTCGTCGCCATGAACCAGGCGCTGCGCCGGTTCGCCCAACAGCAGCCCCATGTCGACTACTTCGACGCCACCGCCTACCTGTGCCGCGACGGCCTGTGCTCCACCCACGACGGCGCCGGCGCGCAGCTGTATTACGATCACGGCCATCTGTCGGTGCCCGGCGGATGGAAGCTGGGCGAAGCCATCGTCGCCAATGAAGGCGTGCCAGCCGCCTTCGCCCTGCGGCGCGCCCTGGCAAGCGCCCGCCAGGCATCAGGATCACTTCCCTAATCATCTTGGAATCACCATGAAAATCTATCCAGTCGTCTTGTCCGGGGGCGCCGGTACCCGCCTGTGGCCACTGTCGCGCGCCGTGCTGCCGAAGCAATTGCTGCCGCTCGTCACCGACAAAACCATGTTGCAAGACACCGTGT
>CAMLHI010000047.1 GCA_946479705.1 uncultured Oxalobacteraceae bacterium | reverse complement strand
TCGAAGAACTTGAGGAATTTGTCGCGAATTTCGGATGATTTCATGTCGTAGGGGCAAGGGTTGGCTACCAGCTAAAGACGCGATTATAACGTAGGTGATTGCCGAAAACAGACGGGAGGATACAACATCCGATAGCTGCTGTACCGCCCACGATCACCCGCCCGCATCAAACACTAACGACCGCACATCATCTGCGCTACATCCAGATAGCTTGACTAACAACGTTCCGAATTCGCGCGAGAGTCTTATCGCCAATTCCCTCAACATCGCACAGGGCTGAATCACTTGCGTCGGCAACATCCTTAATCGTGGAAAAACCGTTATCTACTAACAATCCAATTTGGCGCGGCGTCAGTCCATACACATAGGTTCGCGATTTCAAAAGCGATTGAATTGGCATATCAAAAACTGCAAGATCCCTATCTGAGTCAATCTCTGGGAGCGTAAGAGGAAGCAGATTGCCGTTGACGTGAAACTCAACTGCATCAACCGAACTATTCTGCCAAACATCCACCAACTGAAAAGTAAGTTGCGCCTTTGGACGCTCTTCTAGTAAGGTCGCCAGATTTAAACTGTACCGAGGCCCCCGCCCCCCGGATTTCATCGAGCGTGAAGCCTCACGCCGCGAAATAAACCCCACATACTCAAGAATCTCGAGTAGCTTGCTAAGTTTTTGCACTATATCACGATGGATAATTGCAGAACTACTATCCGTGGTTGCAGCATGGCGAAAGACAATTTCGGCAACCGAACGACATGGATCTATTAACGGTTCATAGGGTCCAAGTTTTGGGGCGACCTCTTCCATTAACGGCCAATAATATTCTGAAGCCAACCGCAGGAGAATATCTTTTATATCCGGCAATCCTACACGCTCGCGGTCGTTAAGCCAAGAACACGCGAAAACAAAAGCTCGCATATTGCCCACAACTGTTCGACCAAGAAGTCCGGCCACCATTTCCGGCCGCATGGTCCTACTGCGCTCCAGTTTCGCAGTCAAAGCCGGGAAACGAGCACGCAACACCGAGTCAAAAATGGAGGCGAATTCTGGAGACCTTTCATCTCTGGCTACGTCAACGACGGTAGCGTCGTTGAAAACGTCAAAGCGAATGCCAAAACGAGTGACGCCAGGATAAATCGCTGCTTTACATGAAACGACACTACTTGATATCGTTCTAAAAATATCAAAAAACTCTGTCAAAGCATTCTCACGCCCGATATGCGCAGCGTCGTCGAACATTAAAACAATCCGCCGATTTAATGTGGCTGCTAAGCTGCCCAACATTTGGCGCAATTCGCCCGCATCCGATAACTCCCGGCTATCGATTTGTGGCAGGCCATTTCGCTTTAATTTTTCATTCAGCGCATCAGATAATAATCGGCAGAAAATTCTCTCATAAACTTGGCCTTCGCTTCGAAGTAGAGGCAAATGACGCAGAGAAACATAGACACTGAGAACTTGTGGCCAGTTTGAAGAAATTTGTCTATCGGCCTCAATTAAAAGGGCACTCTTACCACTACCTCTACCGCCACGTAATAGAACGGGGCCATGAGCGACCAAACTCCGAATAACTTTATTTTCAAACGAGAGGAATCGATGTACTTTATCGAATTCATTCGGATCGCAGTCCTCCGCTGCAAGGAACAGCGAGGTACTCTCATCGATTGCGTTACTCATTACCCTCAACCTTTCTCTCGATTGTCTCAATTAGGTCAATCGCTCTTTCCTGATTTAAAATCGACAAAGCACTTTCCATAAAATGCGAAACAAACGCCATCTGTGAGGTGACCTTCAATGCTTGCCTCATTGAAGCCAAAATGGTTGGCACATCAAAAACTGTATGCTGTTCAACGACAAACTCAAGGTGCACTCCTTTTGATAACGTCGAGAACGTCTGCTTTGCGACAGTTCGAAAAGTAGCCAGCACTGCCAACTCAGCCTGAAAGTGAGCCAGTGTGGAATTTTCTGAACGAATCGCATCCACGTTAGCGCCACCAGCAACGTTTCGCCTTTCGTCGTACTGTCCCAAAAACTCCGTGACCCAAACGGACCGATCTAGATCACCGCTAGACGCGGAGTTCGCAAGCCTTTCAATGGCTGGAGCCCATGTTACCTCCGCCATATGGCCACCAAGTAACGAGCGCAAAAACTTATCTGCACTTACCGCATCATTCCATCCAGGCTTTTTTTCTGAAATTACATCTACTGCCCAATCCAGTGATGCGGAATGTCTCTCATCTAAGGCATAGCGACCGCGAAGTTGGAATTCCCGCAGGATCAATAATCGCGCCGGATCAAGCCGCGCTATTAAGGCAAAACATCCCGCCTCCAACAACTTTCTGGCCGCAAAACAGCCGTACAGCGAAATAACGTCTGCATTTGCGTTCGAATCGAACATGGCCACCACCGCACTTCCATAACGCTCGATTTCCGTGCCAAGAATATTTTGTATCGACCCTACCCTTGTCTGCGGATCCACGTTTCCGACACAAAGCTCGCGTAATTGCTGCATGAATAGCCTGTTTTGAATTAATGAATCAGCGTACCTATTATCCTGTAGAGTTGTCAACTAGAACTGAAATCGCATCCAAGGCAAACAGGTCGATCCGGTCGGTGCAAAAGCCATCCACGCCCCAGTCGAAAAGCTTGCGGGCGCGCGCGGCATCGTTGACGGTGTAGCAAAAAAGACCATAACCGGCGGCGCGGATGGCCTGCGCCTGGGCGGCGCTCAGGTGGCGGTGATTGGTGTGGATGGCCACCGCCGCGAGGCTGGCGGCCTGCTCCTGCCAGCCCGGCGCGATGCGGTCGAGCAGCAGCGCGCGCGGCAGCTCCGGCGCCGCCGTCCGCGCCGCTTCCAGCGCGGCCACCGAAAACGAGGACAGCAGCGGGATGCGGGCTGGATCGTCCTGGGCGATTTCCAGTCCGAACATGGCGCGCGTGAGGGTGGCAACCACCCTGCCGGTGGCCTCCTCGGCGCCATCGGCGGGCTTGATCTCGATATTCATCCAGATGTCGTTGCCCTTGCAAAAGTCGACGAACTGGGTGAACAGGGGCACGGTTTCGCCGGCAAACTGGGCCGAGAACCAGCGCCCCGCATCCATGGTGACCAGTTCGGCGGCGTCGTAGTCGAACACATTGCCGCTGCCGGCCACGGTGCGGCCCAGATAAGGGTCGTGCATGACCACCGGCACGCCGTCGCGCGCCAGCATGACGTCGAATTCGACCGCGCGAAAGCCATAGGCCAAGCCGCAGCGCAGCCCTGCCAGGGTATTTTCAGGCGCCAGTTTTCCGCCGCCCCGGTGGGCGACGCAGCGAGGATAGATCCACATGCCGTCACACTACCATCGATTGGCCAGCACGGGGCGCAGTACCAGCCAGCCCAGCGCCAGCACATTGACGGCCACACTCAGCCGGAAGCGCCACAGGAAAGCCGGCTTGGCCGTTTTGTGGCGCAGCCAGCGCTGCGCCAGCCAGCCCCCCGGCCAGCCGCCGGCCAGACCCAGCCACAGCAGGGTCGATTCTGGCGTACGCCGCCGCCCGGCGCGCGCGGCGGCCTTGTCGCGCGCGTACAGCACGAAGCACAGGATGCTCAGCAGCGCGTAGGCGACGCCGCCGACCAGCAGCCATTCCAGCGAATATGTTTGCATCGGCAAGACCGGATACCCGGCGTGAACGCCCGCCGCGCCCATGCCCGGCCCGGGCAGCGCCACTATAACGGCCAAGCCGGCGCCGTACAACCGGGCCGTTGCCCGCACCTCAGGGCGGACTGGCGGCCAGGAAGGCGAAGATCTGCGGCCACAGCCGTTCATGGGCGTTGGGGCCGACCAGCACCCCCACGTGCTGGATGTTGACCCCGATATCGCCCTCGTAGTACAGCAGGCTCTTGTGCGTCGCCGCCGCTGCCTCGTGAAAGGGCAGCACCGATTCGAGCGGAATGACACGGCTGCGCGGATCGACCACGCACAGCAGCGAGGAATGCAGATCGGCCGGGCCGATGGTGCGTGCGCCTATCCTCAGCTTGCCGAGCATGAAGTAGTCGTGCCGGTACAGCAGCTCGACGATTTCGTGGAACAGCTTGCCCGGCAACGGAAACTCGTCGTAGGTCCAGCGTTCGACCCGCATGTGCAGGCGGAAGGCGTCCGGATCGACGCAGGACACACAGCGGTCCAGCAGGCGCTCGAACTGGAAGGCATGCGGCGCGGCCGCCGCACTGACGGCGTTGAGGAAGGAACCGGGCACGTCGCCGAACGCATGGGCGATCGGCCTGGCGTCCGGCACCGAGGCGATCATGGGCGCGAAGTCGCCCGCATCGGCGCCGAAGTGCAGGGGCGATTCCAGCACCACCAAAGCGCGCACCAGGTCGGCATGCAGGCAGGCGAACATCGCGGCCAGCACCCCGCCCAGCGAATGACCGGCCAGCAGGACGCGCTGCTGGCCGCTGTCGTCGGCCACGACCCGGTGGCAGGCCGCCAGCAGGCGGTCGGCGTAGTCGTCCAGGCCGAAGGGATGGTCGGCGCTCTGCACCGGCACCCACTCGGCCAGGTAGACGCGCATGCCCTGCTCCAGGCAGCGCCGCACCACGCTCGATCCGGGCGCCAGATCCCAGATATACGGACGCTTGATCGGCGCCGGGACGATCAGCATCACCGGACCGTCGGCGCGGTCGTGGCTGTATTTGCGCACCCGCAGGCCGGGCTCGGTGTGGAGAATCTCGAAGGGCGTCTCGGCCGGGCCGAAACCGGCGAAGTCGAGCATGTCGCGCTGGGCCAGGCGAATGCTGTCCATGCGCCGGTAGCGCTCGGGATCGAGCTGCTGCGCGCCTTGCGGTGGGGGATTTTGTGTCATGGGAACTTCCGCTGATCGTTGTCGTGATGGGTTATGCCGCCAGCTGTGGCAGCTTCATATCTCAGAGTCGATCACATCACACAAGTTCGCTGCGCAGGTGGCGGGCACCGCAGTTTCGACACGAGCTTTGCGATGGCTCAAGCGATATCCTGCCGCAAAACACTTTTCGCTGCCGTTTCTCGTGGTCCATTTCCGCGCGACACAATGCGAGCACGGTGTGCTGGCGAACGGATGCCCAAGCTGTTATCGGATTACTATGCAAGACCGGGCCGCGCCATCGGCGGGCGGCTCACCGATCCACCTACTATGGAGGTCGTATGGCTTTCGATTTAGGAAACATCCTGCAGCAATATCTCGGCGGTGGCGCCAGCGGCAATCCGGGCCGCGCCCTCGACGACTTCGACCAGATCGCCAACAGCGCGCCGCAAGCGACCATGGCGCAAGGCGTGACCGAAGCGCTGCGCTCCGACCAAACCCCGCCCTTCCCGCAAATGGTCGGCCAGCTGTTCGGCCACAGCGATCCGAACCAGCGCGCCGGCATGCTCAACCAGCTGCTGAGCGCGGCGGGACCGGGGCTGATGGCGGCCCTGAGCAGCGGTGCGCTGGGCAATCTGTTCCGCGGCAGCCAGAACGACACGCCGCAGATCACCCCGGAACAGGCGGCCACGCTCACGCCCGAGCAGGTGCAGCAGATCGCCGCCCAGGCCGAACAGCACAACCCCAGCGTGGTCGACCGTGTGGGCGACTTTTACGCACAGCATCCGACCCTGGTGAAAACCATCGGCGGCGCCGCCCTGGCCATCGTGCTCGGCCGCGTGGCCGAAGGCATGCGCCATTAACCGTTTCACCTACAAAGAGGACCTCCCATGGGCATTCTGAGCAATATCTTCCACAAAATTTTCCCTTCCTCCCACCCAGCCGTGGCCAACGCCGGCGCGCAGAGTGCGCCGCAATCGTCCTCGCAAGGCGGGGCCGGCTCGATGCAGTCGACTTCGGCCGGCCAGAGCGCGCCCGCCCAGGGCGCCGCGCCACCGGCCGCGCCGATGGACCAGGTCGATGTCGAAGCGATCCTGAGCAATATGGCCGCGAAGTCGGGCCAGCAGCTGAACTGGCGCAGCTCGATCGTCGACCTGCTCAAGCTGCTCAATCTCGACAGCAGCCTGCAGGCGCGCAAGGAACTGGCGCAAGAGCTCGACTACAGCGGCGACACCAGCGATTCGGCCTCCATGAACATCTGGCTGCACCGCCAGGTGATGAACCGGCTGGCGGCCAACGGCGGCAAGGTGCCGGCCGACCTGCGCGACTAAATCGCCTGCACTAATCCGGCAGCACCGCGCTGCCGGGCGCGCCGCAGGAAAAGCAAAAGCGCGCAAAGGCGCTCTTGCGCGTGGTGCAGGCGGCGCAGCGCTCGAACAGGCCGATGCCGCAGTGCGGGCAATAGTCGATGCCGGCATCCTTCAAGTCGACCGTGCGCTCGCAGCCCGGGCACACCGACTTGGCCAGGCGGGCCTGCGCCACGTCGTAGCGCAAGGTGGTGCGGCGCTGCACGTCCGGCAAGGCTTCGGCCTCCTTCTGCCTCGCCAGATAACGCTGCAGCGATACGATCGCCAGCCGCCCCACCAGCACGGTCATCACAATCCCCACGATGTAGCGCACATAGCCGCCGTAGCTGGGCAGGTAAGGCACCAGCTCGACAAAGAAGGCAAACAGCGCGAAGAAAATGAAACCCCACACAAACGGCCAGTAGGCGCTGCGGCGCTTCCTGGCGAACAGCCAGCCGGCCACCAGCAGCAGCGGCAAGGTCAGCGCCAGGCGCAGCAGGAACACCTTGAGCTCGATCCTGCGCGCCGCGCGCTCGACCGCCGCGCGCGCAGGTCCTTCCAGCTGCGCCCAGTTGCGCGCGGCCCGGTCGCGCGCCTGGCTGGCGTCGAGCAGGGCCTGGTCCTGCGCCTGCACGCCCGCCAGGGCGGTTTGCTCGGCGTCCTTGAGCTTACCGAGCTCCTGCGTGCGGCGGATCAGTTCCGGGTCCTGGTCCGGACGCGCCGTGGCCTGCCGGGTCGACAGCCAGTGATTGAAGGTTTCCTCGGCCGCGCGGGTATTCGACTCAGCCACCTGATGCTTCTGGGCTGCCTGTTCGCGCGCCTCGCCCGCTTCCAGGTGATGTTTCTCGGCCTGCCGCGCCGCCTCCCTGATGGCCGGCCCCTTGGCCGGATCGATGAACTGTTCCATGGTCGGCACGGCTTCGGTGTCGCGCAGGTTCTCGACCACCAGCCCGCCCAGTCCGATCAGAAAGCCGGCGAACACGAATGCCACCAGCCACAAGCCGCGCTGCATCCACTTCTCGGTCAGACGCAATCCTTTGCTCATTTCGACTCCTGAATGTTTTGACAAGAACTTTCAGGATCGCACGCTTTGACCGCCTTGACCATTTTTGCGGGGTAAGCACCGCCAAGACTCACCGTCCGTTGCGCTACACGCTACCCGCGCTGGTTGGTGCGCCACGCGAAATGTCATTGCGCTAACCTTTTGCCCTTTGAAGCGAGCTGTACAAGAGACGCCGGCCTTTCCACCATGTAAAACGCCGTCAAAAGCTCCGAACTTTTGAGTTTGGCAGCGTCTCTAATCTAAAAGTTTCCATTTTTTTAATACCTGGATAGTTCCATGCAAACATCTACTGAACCGACCTTCGCCCCGCTCCAGCTTTGGGGTGGCCTTGAATGTACCGTCAACCGTGTTCGCGAAACCTATTTCAGCCAGATCGAGCGCAATGGCCACCATGAGCGTGCCGACGACATCGCCCGTTTTGCCTCGCTCGGCATCCAGGCCATCCGCTACCCCATTCTGTGGGAACGCACCGCTCCCAAGGGACTCGACCAGGCCGACTGGTCCTGGCCCGACGAACGCCTGCCGGCTCTGCGCGCGGCCGGCATCACCCCGATCGCCGGCCTGGTGCACCACGGCAGCGGGCCGGCGCACACCAGCCTGACCGACCCGGCCTTCGCCACCCAGCTGGCCGAGTACGCCGGCGCGGTGGCCGCGCGCTATCCCTGGATCGCGTACTACACCCCGGTCAACGAAGCGCTCACCACGGCCCGCTTCGCCGGCCTGTACGGCATGTGGTACCCGCACGGGCAGGACGACCAAACATTCCTTACCGCCCTGCTGATCCAGTGCCGCGCGGTGGTCCTGTCGATGCGTGCGATCCGCGCGGTCAATCCGGCCGCCAAGCTGGTCCAGACCGACGACCTCGGCAAGACCTACAGCACGCGCGACATGGCCCGCGTGGCCGAGTTCTACAACGAGCGCCGCTGGCTCGCCTGGGACCTGCTGTGCGGCATGGTCGGCCCCGAGCACGCGCTGTGGGATTACCTGACCGGCAGCGGCATCGCCCCTGCGGACATCCTCTGGTTCCGCGACCATCCCTGCCCGCCCGACATCATCGGCGTCAATTACTACGTCACCAGCGAGCGCTGGCTCGACCACCGTCCCGAGCGCTACCCCGAGCATTTCCGCGGCCACGCCGGCGGCAAGCCCTGCGCCGACCTCGAAACGGCGCGCGTACTGGCCACGCCCACGGCCGGCATCGGCCCCCTGCTGGAGGAAGCCTGGGAGCGATACCGGCTGCCGCTGGCGGTCACCGAAGCGCACATCGACGCGCGCCGCGAAGACCAGCTGCGCTGGCTGCTGGAAATATGGCAGGCCGGCCAGGAAGCCCAGCGCAACGGCATCGACCTGCGCGCCGTGACGGTGTGGTCGCTGCTCGGCTCGTTCGACTGGAACAGCCTGGTCACCCAGCAGCGCGGCTACTACGAGCCCGGCCCCTTCGACGTGCGCTCGCCCCAGCCGCGTCCGACCGCGCTGGCGGCCATGATGCGCGAACTGGCCCGCCACCAGCCGTTGTCGCACCCGGTGCTGCGCGGCCAGGGCTGGTGGCGCCGCAGCGGACGCTTCCTGTGCCAGCCGGTGGCCACTCCCGCCGCGCTCACCTCCATTTCGGCCGATGGTCACCGGCTGGTCGGCAATGTGGTGCAGCCCATCCTGATCACCGGCGCCACCGGTACCTTGGGGCGGGCCTTCGCGCGCATCTGCCAGGAACGCAACCTGGCCTACCGCCTGCTGAGCCGGGCCGAGATGGACATCGCCGATCCCGCCTCGGTCGAGCGCGCGCTCGAGCAGTACCTGCCCTGGGCGGTGATTAACGCCAGCGGCTATGTGCGGGTGGACGATGCGGAAGGCGATGTCGAGCGCTGCTTCCGCGAGAACGTGCACGGACCGGCGGTGCTGGCGGCCGCCTGCGCGCGCCACAAGATTCACCTCACCACGTTCTCCAGCGACCTGGTGTTCGACGGCGCGCGCCAGGCGCCGTATGTGGAAAGCGACGGCGTGGCGCCGCTCAACGTCTACGGCAGGAGCAAGGCCGCGTCCGAACTCAAGGTGCTCGACTGCATGCCGGAAGCGCTGGTAGTGCGCACCAGCTCCTTCTTCGGACCGTGGGACCGCCACAACTTCGTCACGCAAGCCCTGTCCAGCCTGGCGCAAGGCGCGCCCTTCGCCGCCGCGCACGACATTACCGTGTCGCCGACCTACGTGCCGGACCTGGTGCACACCAGCCTCGACCTGATCATCGACCGCGAGCGCGGCATCTGGCACCTGACCAATGGCGAGCCCGTCACCTGGGTGGACCTGGCCAGCCGGGCCGCCGAACAGGCCGGGGTGGACGCCAGCCGGCTCGAAGCCCAGCCTGGCCACAGCTTCGGCTGGCGCGCCGCGCGGCCGCGCTACAGCGCACTGCATACGGAACGGGCGGTCCTGATGCCGCCGCTCGACACGGCCCTGGCGCGCTATCTGCATCAGCGCGATGAACAGGCCGAACTGCCGCCGCTGGCGCATGAAGCGGAAGCGCGCGTGGTCGGAGCATAGGAAGAGGCGGCCATGGCAAGCTCACGCGATCCGAGTCAGGCGCGTTTCCCGGTCGCCGCCGGCATCCTGTTCGGGCTTGGCCTGGGCGGCTTTTTCGACGGCATCGTGCTGCACCAGCTGCTGCAATGGCATCACATGCTCAGCAGCGCCGGCTACCCCCCCACCAGCGTCCACAACCTGCAGGTCGACACCTTCTGGGATGGGCTGTTCCACGCGCTGACTTATGTGTGCGTTGCGGCCGGCCTGGTGATCCTGTGGCGGCGCGCCCACGTCGGCCATCACTGGTGGTCCGGCAAGATGCTGGCCGGCAGCCTGCTGATGGGCTTCGGCCTCTTCAACCTGGTCGAAGGCATTGTCGACCACCAGTTGCTCGGCATCCACCATGTCAACGAAACGGTGCCGCGCGCGCAGTGGCTATACTGGGACCTGGGCTTCCTGGCTTGGGGCGCGCTCATGCTGCTCATCGGCTGGGGATTGCTGCGCGCGGGACAAGGCATCACGCCCAGGGAATAGCCATGCTCAAGACCCATACAGGAAGCTGCCACTGCGGCGAAGTCCGCTTCGCCATGGATGCCGACCTGCGCCAGGAAACCCTGCGCTGCAACTGTTCGTACTGCCGCAAGGTCCGCTGCTGGGCGGTGAACGTCAAGCCCGCCGCCTTCCGCCTGCTGGGCGGTGAAGAGGCGCTCAAGCTCTACCGCTTCGGCCAGCAACGCGAAGAACACCGCTTCTGCACGCACTGCGGCGTGCAAGTGTTTTCCCACGTCGACTCGCCCATGCGCGGCGAACTCTACAGCGTCAGCATCAGTTGCCTGGACGACGTCAGCGCTGCCGAGTACGCTGCCGCACCGGTGCGCTACATCGACGGCCTGCACGACCGCTGGACCACCCCGCCGGCGATCACCAGCTACCTGTAGAGTCTGCGGCTTAGGCCAGCTGCGTGACGCTGCTATTACGCGGCGTGGCATTCTCGTGGAACAAGTCGGCCAGGTACCCGGCCAGTTCGGCCTCCATCACATCACACGGCACGATGAAATCGGCCGGGCGGCGCTTGCCGTCCGCGCCCAGATGAAACGCCCGCCACGCGCCCGCCGATCCCGTCACCGCGATCAAGACGCCGAACACATTGAATCGAAACTCCCTCATCGGCCCTCCACATTGCATTTCACAACATCTTAACATTGTGTCCACCGAAGTCATTCCCCACCATGGACTTCGACAATGCCGTACCGACCAAACAAAATTCGGAGCCCGCCACCCCCGGGGTCAGTGCTCCCATTGTTACATCAGTCCGCCTGCCTGCCATATCGTTCTGCCACATCTCGCCATCGGCCAAGCGAGCTGATGCATCAATGGGAGCACTGACCCCGGCGCTCCGAATTTTGTTCGGAACCGTGCCCGCCATCTGTTGATTTGGCCTCGCACCAGGCGGCGCGCCGGCGTCGGCTACAATCGACAAGCCCCATAACCACCCGAGCCGAGCCAGTGCACGAGCAACACGCCTTCCCCTTCCTTCGGGAAATCATCCTCTTTCTGACCCTGTCCGGCGTGCTCATCCCCACGCTGCAGC
>CAMLHI010000046.1 GCA_946479705.1 uncultured Oxalobacteraceae bacterium | reverse complement strand
CTTCGCGTGAGCAATGGCTGACGCCAAGTGCTAGCTGTACTGCAACAGTTGTTTATACCAATGCTTGCGGCGCACAAACCACGAAATCTTTTAACATCACGGTTCCTAATTATCCATATCCCAACTACAACACCAGTCCGATTGCCGCGAATTCGAGCGGCATGAGCAGCAACGCGACCCAGCTGGCTGCCAAAATGAAACTGGGTATGAACATTGGCAACACCATGGAATCCTGGTGCCGCATTGCCAACCCGTCGGAGACTTGCTGGGGCAATCCGATGGTGACTGCCGCTTATATGAAAATGATGAAGGACAGCGGTTTTGACGCGATTCGGATCCCCTTGGCATGGGAACAGTATGCCGATCCGGCAACCGGAAAAATCAGTGACGCCTGGCTCGACCGCGTGAAGCAAGTCGTGCAGATGGCGGTGGATAACGGGCTCTACGCGATCGTTAACATCCATTGGGACGGCGGTTGGTTGGAGAGCAATATTTCCGAGGAAGCTAAAGTCCGTACCAACGCCAAACAGAAAGCCTACTGGGAGCAAATTGCCACGAAACTGCGCGACTTCGACGAGCATGTCATGTTTGCCAGCGCCAACGAACCGCGCCTTAACACTGCAGCGCTCTCACCGATTCTCGCCAGCTATCATCAAACATTTGTCGATGCCGTCCGTTCGACGGGTGGCAGAAACGCTTATCGCGTGCTGGTGCTCCAGGGCCTTGCTACCGACATCGATTTGACGATGAACTACTGGACCGGCATGCCGACCGACACGGTACCGGCGCGCCAAATGATGGAAGTTCATTATTACCCAGGCTGGTTTTCGAACAAGGGCGAAGACGATGCCAATGGCATCATGCAGTGTTACTGGGGTGAGGGCTACAAGTCGACGACCGATTCCTATCGCAATTCGCCAGGCACCTTCTGGCGGATGGAGGAAGAGGCCTTTACCGATTCGCAATTTGCCAGAATGAAAACACAATTTGTGGACCAAGGGATTCCAGTTTTGTTGGGCGAGTATGCTGCCATGTTGCGTAGTCCGCAAACTTGCGCTGACTACGACCTGCATCTCGCTTCGCGGGAATATTTCTGGAAATATGTCACCAAGTCGGCAGTGGAACATGGCATCATTCCAATCGGATGGGAGGTCGGTAGGGGTGAAGGTTATCTGATTGACCGTGAGACTCCGGCCGTGCATGACAAGCAAGTCGTCGATGCAATGTTGGTAGGCTCTGGAAAAGCCATCGGAACGAGCAATCGCCCACATAGCTGGAACGTGAATGGCGCCGCTACAGATACCAGTTCAACGGCGTATATGAAAGTGACAATCGACCAGTCCAACGCGGCTGCTTCTTTTAATTTTGACAGTCCAGTGAATTGGGCCGGCAAAACCTTGAAAGTGGTCCTTAATTTCGATCAGGCGTTTGTGTCGAATCGAAATGGAGGCATGGCTGACTTGCTCCAGTTCTATACCAGCTCCGCCGGTTGGAATCCCGCCCAGTTTGACTGCCTGACTTCCAATAAGACCTTGGTGGCAGGTCAAGATGTGGAATTCACGTGCAACCGTTTTAGCATCCCAAGTGCGACAGCGGTAGGCATCCTGTTCGCTGGAACAGCAGGTACCGTTACCATCAAACGAGCATTGATCCAATAAGCTCCGTAACCTTTTTGCCTGAAAGCCGGCTTCTCCCCAGAAGCCGGCTTTTTTATTGGTGAAGGACCGTGGATGCGCCAGAACCACCTTCGATTACGCGATTTCATACACCACTTTAACGATTTTCGATCTAGCGCATCGATGTTGCCGTAGGTAAACTTTTACATCGATTGGTGATATTTCGATAGAATTGAAGCCAGGCGGCATCGTCGGCGAAGGAGACATTCCCCGGGCGTCGATAGAACGAGCACAAGGCGCCCGGGCGCCAGTACCACACCATTTTGGAGACAAAGATGAACAAGAAACACACCATCCGCCTGGCCGGCCTGCTGGCATTGCTGTTGGCAGGCTGCGGCGGCAACGGCGGTTCCCCGTCGGCGACGTCGGAGAGCTTCGCCGTCCAAACGGGCGGCGGCGCCGCCAAGCCGGTGCCGCCGCCCGCCCAGGCGCGCTGGGCCAACGTGAAATTCGGCGGCGGCGGCTACGTCCCGGGCCTGGTGTTCCATCCGACCAGCCCGGACGTGTTGTATGCGCGCACCGACATGGGCGGCGCCTATCGCTGGAACGCCGCCACCTCGGCCTGGGTGCCGATCACGGACGGCTTCGGCGCCGCCGACGGCTTCTTCCACGGCAGCGAGAGCATCGCCCTCGATCCGAACGATGACCGGCGCATCTACATGAGCACCGGCATGTACAACAAGGTGGACAACCCGGGGCGCCTGTCGATCTCGACCGACCGCGGCGACACCTGGCAGCACGTCATGCTGCCCTTCCCGGTGGGCAGCAACAACCAGGGCCGCGCGGTCGGCGAACGCATGATGGTCGACCCCAACAATCCGGCGCTGCTGTTCTACGCTTCGCGCTCGGCCGGCCTGTGGAAAAGCCTGGACCGCGGCCTGAACTGGCAGCAAGTGACGTCCCTGTCGCCCCTGAAAATGACCCAGGCCCAGATCGATGCCAACAACTGGGGCAGCGCCATCGGCATCGAGCAAGTGATCTTCGACACCTCGACCAAGGGCACGGGCAGCGCCACCCAAACCATCTACACGGCCGTCGCGCCCGACTACGCCGGCCTGGCCGGGCTCTCCTACAGCCTCTACAAGACCACCGACGGCGGCGCCAGCTGGACCGGCATCGCCACCCCCGTGACGGGCTACCACATTCCCCACATGGTGCGGGCCAAGGACGGCATGATGTATGTCGCCTTCACCCAGGGCACCGGTCCCGGTGCCAGCGGCGCCGCAAGGCTGTACAAATTCGACGGCAGCAACTGGACCCTGCTCAAGAGCTATGACCCGACGGAATGGACCAGCTTCGGCATGGGCGGCCTGTCGGTGTCCGGCACCGGCGCCAGCACCCGCATCGCGCTCGGCGTGAGCAATTCCTGGGGCAACTATGAAGGCCAGCCCATCGTGCAATTGTCCGATAACGCCGGCGCCACCTGGCGCGAGATTTCCGCCCTGACCCCGCACGCCGGGCTCGCCGACGGCTGGTCCGGCTGGATCGACGACGTCGAGATCGACCCCAACAACCCGGAGCGCATCTTGCATGTGCATGGCGGGGGCGTGTGGGAAACCCGGAATGCCTCGGCAGCCCAGCCCACCTGGACCAATGACACCGTCGGCCTGGAAGAAACCGTGGCACTGGCCCTGATGACGCCACCGCCGGGCGCGTCCTACCAGTTGCTCAACAGTTCGGGCGACATCGGCATGACCGTGCAAACCGACCTCAATGCGGCCCCAGTGCGCGGTCCGAAGGGCTGGTTCGGCAACGCCGTCAGTTCCGACGTGGCCTGGTCCAATTCGGCCTACATCGCGACGATCGGCACCACCACCTGGAACCACCCCAATGTGGGCGGCGCCTACTCCACCGATTCCGGTGTGTCCTGGACGGCATTCCCGGCCAATCATCCGGATGGCCTGGCCCATCAGGGCAACGACTCCTCGCTGGCGGTCACCAAGCCGGGCTTCATCGTGTGGGCGCCATCCGATTCCGTGCCGGCCTACACCACCGACCATGGGGCGAGCTGGACCTACACCAATCTGCCGGCCGTGACACAGGGCCGCAGCTACCGCCTGGCGGCCGACCGCAAGAATGCAAACCGGGTGTATGCCTACGAATCGGGCGGCGGCTGGTGGGGTCCGGCGCCGAAGTTCTACTTCTCGACCGACGGCGGCCACACGTTTACCGTCAGCACCCAGTTCTCCGCAGCGGGCGCGCGTCCCGAGTTTGTCAGCAACACGTCGCTGGCGGTCAATCCCAACGCCGAAGGCGACGTCTGGCTGGCCGACGCCCACAGCGTGTTCCACTCGCTCGATGGCGGCGTCACCTGGACCAAGCTGAGCGTGACCGGGTCCATCTGGGGTTCCCATCCGACCTCCGAGTGGCCTGTGGTGTATGGCGCCACTTCCATTGCCCTGGGCAAGGCGCCGGCCGGCGCGAGCTACTCGGCCTCGGTGTACATCGTCGGCGTCATTAACGGCGTGTGGGGCGTGTACCGCTCCGACAACGGCGGCGGCAGCTGGAACCGCTTCAACGACGACAAGCACCAGTACGGCGGTATCTCCAGCCTGGCGGCGGACCAGAACGTGGCCGGCCGCCTGTTCCTCGGCGGTAGCGGGCGCGGCGTGCTGTACAGCTTCTGATCGTGAACCGCCCGCGGCGCCCCACGCAGGGGTGCACGCGGGCGGTGCCGATGGCGATAAGGCATGACCGATACGGCATCACCTCGTGCGATAATCGTTCGAATGTATGCAATATATGGAGTTTTGAGTCATGCCTCTCTTGAAGAACACACGCGGCCAAACCTGGCTGGCGTTAATCGCCTTGTGCGCGCTCGCGCTGACCGGTCCGGCAAGCGCACAGCCCACGCCTGGCGTTCCCGCCGGCGCCAACCCCATCATCCGCGATACATTCACAGCCGATCCGGCTCCGCTGGTCGTCGGCGATACGCTGTATCTGTATGTGGGCCACGACCAGGCGGCGCCAGGCGCGACATTCGACATGCGCGAATGGCTGGTCTACTCGACCAAGGACATGAAGACCTGGACCGCACACGGGCCTATCATGAACGTCAAGGATTTCAAATGGGCCAAATCGGACGCGTGGGCATCGCAGGCGATCGAAAAGAACGGCAAGTTCTACTTTTACGCCGCCGTCTCGCACGATGAGACGCACCACGGCATGTCCATCGCCGTGGCGGTCTCGGACAAGCCGACCGGCCCCTTCGTCGACGCGCGCGGTTCGGCCCTGATCACCAACGACATGACGCCGAAGGGTCCGCACGACTGGGAAGACATCGATCCCACCGTGTTTACCGATGACGACGGCAGCAGCTGGCTGGCCTGGGGCAATCGCCAGTGCTACATCGCCAAACTCAAGCCCAACATGATCGATATCGACGGACCGATCCGCGAAATCACCCCGCCGCACTACGAGGAAGGTCCGTGGCTGCACAAGCGCGGCAAGCTGTATTACTTGAGCTATGCGTCGGTGGACCGCACCACGCAGAAGGATGAACATGTGTCCTACGCGACAGCGCCAAGCATCAACGGCCCCTGGACCTACCGCGGGCTGTTGACGGGACCGGCCAAGAACAGTTTCACGATCCACCCGGGCATCGCCCAGTTCAAGGGCAACTGGTATCTGTTCCTGCATAACGCCACCCTGCAGATCGGCGACCGGAAGGGCGCGGACACCCTGCGCGCCGTGACCGTCGAGCATCTGCAATACAAGCCGGACGGCACCATGAAGCCGGTCGTGCAGACCGAACTGGGCGTGAGCGTCGCCCCCGCGCAGTAGAATTTTCTCCGGGCGCGAACCTGGCGCACCATCTGATGAAAGCCGATCTCCCGAACCGCTTTAGCTTCCACCAGTGAAGCGGGACCCGGTAGAAACATTCCTCTGACGGCAAAAAAATTATCAGCTGCAGATAGTGGCATTGATTCTGCATATTCTTACACTCGCCGTGAAGCGGGCGCGGCCGTCCCATGACGGACGGCCGATCCCGGGAATGCCCAGCCGCCGGCCCGGCGCCCGATAACAAATTCCGCACGAATGCTCATCCCGGCCATGCCGAATGGCCGCCTGGGCCTGTCTTAGCCGGCGGCAAGGCATTTTGGGGGGGGGAATTATTGCTCCCCAATTTGGGCTATACTCCACAGGCGCCTTAAACCGCCGGCTCCCCATTCCCACACGGAAGCTGCCCTGTCCATGGACAGCATGGCGGCCCTGGATGCCTGAGCGCAGCCAGTCACGCCGGCGGACCGCAACCATCACCCCGCTTCAGGATTAGATAATGAAAAAAGAGCAATTCTTCGCACTGTCAGCGCTGCTGGCTTCCCTGCTGGCCGGCTGTGGCGGTGGCGGTGGCGGCGCCTCGACGGCCCCCAGCCCGGCTCCCGTGACGCCAGTGCCTGAGCAGCCGGCCACTCCTGCCCAGCCGCCGGCCACCCCCGACCCGGCCCCGCCGCCCGTCATCACCGACCCGGCGCCACCCATCCAGCCGGCGCCAGGCGGCCAGACCCCGGATGCCGGCGCCGGCGAACAGAGTTCGAGCAGCTGGGCCAATGTGAAGTTCGGCGGCGGCGGCTATGTCCCTGGCCTGGTATTCCATCCCACCAGCGCGGACGTGCTGTACGCCCGTACCGATATGGGTGGCGCCTATCGCTGGAACGCCGCCAACGCGACCTGGGTACCGATCACGGATGGCTTTGGCGCGAGCGAGAGCTTCTATCACGGCGCCGAAAGCATCGCCCTGGACCCCAACGACGACCGCCGCGTGTACATGAGCACCGGCATGTACAACTCCGACCAACCCACCGGACGGCTGTACATGTCCGCCGACCGCGGCGACACCTGGCAGCATGTCGACCTGCCCTTCTCGGTCGGCAGCAACAACCAGGGCCGTGCGGTCGGCGAGCGCATGATGTTCGACCCCAACCTGCCCTCGACCCTGTTCTACGGCTCGCGCACGGCCGGACTGTGGACCAGCACAGACCAGGGCAAGACCTGGCGGCAAGTCCAGTCGCTGGCGCCGGCCAAGATGACCCAGGCCCAGATCAGTGCCGGCGTCTACGGCAGCGCCATCGGTGTCGAACTGGTGCTGTTCGACACCGCGACCAAGGGCACGGGCAGCGCCACCCAGACCATCTACACGGCGGTCGCGCCAGACTACGCGGCGGTGGCCGGGCTCACATTCAGCCTGTACAAATCCACCAACGGCGGCACCAGCTGGACCGGCGTGCCCACTCCGGTGAACGGTTACCACATTCCGCACATGGTGCGCGCCAAGGACGGCAAGTTCTATGTCGCCTTCACCCAGGGTTCCGGTCCGGGCGCCAGCGGCTCGGCGGCGCTGTACCGCTTCGACGGCAGCAACTGGACCTTGCTCAAGAAATACGATTCGACCAGCGCGGGGACCGGCTACGGCATGGGCGGCCTGTCGGTGTCCGGCACCGGCGCCACCACCCGCATCGCGCTCGGCGTGAGCAATTCCTGGGGCAACTATGAAGGCCAGCCAGTGGTGCAATTGTCCGATGACGCCGGCGCCACCTGGCGCGAGATTTCCGCCCTGGCAGCGCACGAAGGTCTCAAGGACGGCTGGTCGGGCTGGGTCGACGACGTCGAAATCGATCCGAACAATCCGGAACGCATCCTGCATGTGCATGGCGGTGGCGTGTGGGAAACCAGGAATGCGTCGGCGGCCAAACCCACCTGGACCCACACCGCCGCCAAGGGCATCGAGGAAACCGCGACACTGGCCCTGATGACGCCGGCGCCGGGCGCCTCGTACAGCCTGCTCAACAGCTCGGGCGACATCGGCATGGTCGTCCATACCGACCTGGCCACTGCGCCGGTGCGCGGTCCGAAGGGCTGGTTCGGCAACGCCGTCAGTTCCGACATGGCCTGGTCCAACCCGGCCTACATCGCGACCATCGGCACCACCACCTGGGACCACCCCAAGGTGGCCGGCGCCTACTCCACCGACTCGGGCGTGAGCTGGACGGCATTCCCGGCCAACCACCCGGATGGCCTGGCCCACCAGGGCAACGATTCGTCGCTGGCGGTCACCAAGCCGGGCTACATCGTCTGGGCGCCCAACGATTCAGTGCCGGCGTACACCACCAATAATGGAGCGAGCTGGACCTACACCAACCTGCCGGCCGTGACGGCGGGGCGCAGCTACCGCCTGGCGGCCGACCGCAAGAATCCGAACCGGGTGTATGCCTACGAATCGGGCGGCGGCTGGTGGGGCCCGGTGCCGAAGTTCTTTTCCTCGACCGATGGCGGCCACACGTTTAGCGCCAGCAGCCAGTTCTCGACGGCGGGAGCGCGGCCCGAGTTTGTCAACAACACTTCCCTGGCGGTCAATCCCTACGCCGAAGGCGACGTCTGGCTGGCCGACTCGCACAGCGTGTTCCACTCGACCGATGGCGGCGTCAGCTGGACCAAGCTGGGCGTGACCGGGTCCATCTGGGGTTCCCATCCCATCACGCAGTGGCCCGAGGTGTATGGCGCCACCGCCATCGCCGTGGGCAAGGCGCCGGCCGGCGCGAGCTACTCGGCCTCGGTGTACATCGTCGGCGTCATCAACGGCGTGTGGGGCGTGTACCGCTCCGACAACGGCGGCGGCAGCTGGAAACGCATCAACGACGATAAGCGTCAGTTTGGCGGTATCGGTCCCATCGCCGCCGATCAAAACATCGCCGGACGCCTGTATATCGGCGGCGGCGGCCGCGGGGTATTGTTCAATTACTAAAGCAAGCAAGCGCCGGATGCGCGCGGTCGACCGCCGCATCCATCATTCTTTTAGCCCGTCCCCTCCTGTGAAAATGAAATTTCATACCGATTTTTTTGCGATGACAAATCCGGCACCCGCGGCATATAAAATCATGAGCGCCCTGCTCTGCTCGGTGCTGCTGCTGATCCCTGGCGTTGCTTTGGCACAAGCTCATAATCCCATCATTTTTGCCGATGTGCCGGATGTGGCCATCATCCGGGTGGGTGAGAATTATTATATGAGCAGTACCACGATGCACATGAACCCGGGTGTGCCGATCATGAAATCGACCGATTTAGTTAATTGGAAACTGATTAACTATGCCTACGACACCTTGGCGGATTTGCCAGCATTAAATTTGACAGATGGAAAAGGCATCTATAGCAGAGGCTCCTGGGCCAGCAGCCTGCGCTACCACAAGGGAATGTATTATGTCAGCACCTTTGCCCATGACGTCCCGGGTGAAACCTATATTTTCAAGACCAAAGATATAGAAAAAGGAAACTGGCAACGGGTTTCCTTCAAGCCCTCGTATCACGACCACTCCCTGTTTTTTGACGACGATGGCAAGGCCTATCTGATTCATGGCGGCCGCACACTGAAGATTCTTGAATTGAAAGAGGATCTGACAGGAGTGAAACAGAGCGTTCCGGAGAAAGTTCTCATCGAAAATGCCAGTGCCCCATGCGGGGCAAATGCCAGCCTGGAAGCGGAAGGATCGCAATTATTCAAGGTAAGCGGAAAATATTACTTATTTAATATTTGCGCGTCGGCGAACTGGGGAATGCGAACCGCGATTATCCACAGGGCCGACAGCATCAAGGGGCCGTGGGAAGGACGGGTCGCCTTCAAGGACCTGGGGATTGCCCAGGGCGGCTTGATCGACACGCCCGATGGGCGCTGGTTTTCCTATCTGTTCCGCGACTATGGCGCGGTTGGGCGGATTCCCTATCTCATTCCTGTCAAGTGGGAAAACGGCTGGCCCGTGCTGGGAGAAAATGGGAAAGCCCCGGAAAAGCTGGACTTGCCAGCCAATACAGGTTTGATTCCGAATCTGGTGGCTTCCGATGAGTTCGACCGCAAGACCGGAGAAGCAGCACTACCACTGGCCTGGCAATGGAACCATAATCCGGACAATACTCTGTGGTCGGTAAAAGAAAGAGCAGGATTTTTGCGTCTCAAGACGGGGAAAATCGACTCCGATTTTCTTCTGGCCAGAAACACACTGACACAACGCACCATCGGCCCGACCAGCTCGGCCTCTGTCGCCCTGGACGTTTCCAAGATGAAGGAAGGCGATTATGCCGGATTATCGGCTTTGCAAAAGGAATATGGCTTGGTCGGGGTGAAGTTTGAAGGCGACAAAAAGTCGATCGTCATGACCATGACTGACAATGACAAAGCTGTCGAAGTACAGCGAGTTCCGCTGCTTCAGAACAATGTCTATTTCAGAATCGATTGCGATTTTACCGATTTGAAGGATGAAGCGAAGTTTTTCTACAGCCTGGATGGAAAAGTCTGGAGTCCGATAGGTAAAACCTTAAAAATGAAATATACCATCCCGCATTTTATGGGCTATCGTTTTGGCTTATTCAACTTTGCCACGAAGAATGCGGGCGGGTATGTGGATTTTGACTGGTTCAGAATTAAATACTGAGAAGAATTCCGGGAGGAGACGAATTGATCGTTGAGGCAGTAGAACGGATACGTTCGTTCTTCCTGCCTGCAGCAGGTGAGGCAGCTTACTGGCCCGAGCCTGTCTTCAGCGCATTCACCAGGTCCGGATCGAGGACTGCATTGCTATTGCGCCGGTCGATCAGGCTACCCACGTCCCAATAGAACGGTAGCACGCCGTTGGCCACTGCCGCACGGCTTGTGTATTGAATGTAATCGATGCGCGACTTCTTATGCAGGGCCAGTGCATCGCCCGTCAGATTGGTACGCAGCATCGCGGCGTACTCGCCGAGCAGGACCGGAATGCCCTTGTCGACAAACTGCTGCTTCATCTTCAGGAACTGCTGATCGACATAGGCTTCCTCGCCCCAGGTGGGGTTATGGGCGGTATCGGTGGTCGAATGATTGTCCTTGCCCCAGTAATAGAATTGATTACCCCATGATTCATCCTTATCCATCAAGGTAAAGTTCCAGGGATAAAAGTGCACCTCGTACATTAGCTTATTGCTGACGGTGTCGGTGGGCATGACGGTCCACATCTCCGCCGATTTATCGATGTCCGTGGAAGGTCCTTGCACTACCAGGACGCGGTAGGCGTTCTTGCCGCCAGTGGCGCGCACCGCGTCTATGAAGCTCTGGTGGTAGGCCATGAGCACTGGCAGTTGGTTTGCCTTGTCGACAGGCGGCTCGTTGGAGCCGGCAAACATCAAATGCTCGTCGAAGTCGCGCATTTGCGTGGCGATCTGGGTCCAGAACGCCTTTTGCTTTTGACTGACCGCCACTTGCTTTTCGGGCACGATGTTCCTGTCGAGCCAGCCGCCGTCCCAATGGATGTTCAGAAGCACATACATCTGGTTGTCGACGCAGTATTTGACCACTTGCTTGACGTGGTCCAACCAGGCCTTGTCGATCTTGGCGGTCTGCTGGTTGGCGTACTGGTCCCAGGCCACCGGCAGCCGGATGGCGTTGAATCCGTTCGCCTTGGCGGCCTTGATCATCGCCTCGGTGATCGGCGGATTGCCCCAGGCGGTTTCGCCGCCGATCGCTTCCATGGTGTTGCCAATATTCAAGCCCAAACGAATCTTGCTGGCGAGCTGGACAGCGTTGCTGCCCATGCCGGTCGCATCGGGCGCGATCGGATTCACGTTGTAGTCGGGATAGAGCGCCGCAGCCGGCGTCGTTGGAGTTGGCGTCGTTGGAGTTGGCGTCGTGGGTGTTGGCGTCGTGGGTGTTGGCGTCGTGG
>CAMLHI010000045.1 GCA_946479705.1 uncultured Oxalobacteraceae bacterium | reverse complement strand
GCGCCAGCGCCATGAAAGCGGCCTTGCGCCAGAAACTCACGCCCGAGGCAACGTGAACGTGCAGCAAGGCCACTTTCCCGCGTATTAATAGCGCGGCGAATTCCGCCAGCGCCGCCGCTGCCCTGCCCGCCTTGGCCAGCGGGCCGCCGTCGACGTGGCTGGCGATGAAGCGGCAGCGCCCGCCTTCCTCATAGCCATGCTCGAGCAGGGTCTTGACGACCGAGGCCATGCCACCGCGCGCGGCGGGCGACGGCCCCACCATCACCACCTGGCGGGCTGGCCGCGCCTCAGTCGGCATGCCGGGTCCTGCCGAGCGCGCCTGCCGAGACGCCGCCGCGGGCGGCCAGCGCGGCCAGGATGGCTTCGTAGCGCGCCACCATCTGGTGCACATCGAAGCGGGCGCGTACTGTCGCCAGGGCGCCCTCGCCCAGGCGCGCGCGCAGGGCCGGGTCGGCCACGCTGGCCAGCGCTCCGGCCAGGCGCGCGGTGTCGCCGGGCGGATACAGCAGGCCGTTGACGCCGTCGCTGACCTGCTCGTTCAAGCCACCGACCTTGCTGGCGACCAGTGGCTTGCCCATGGCCATGTATTCCAGGGTCGCCATGGGGAAGGTTTCGGCGTGCGAAGTCAGGGTCATGACGTCGCACATGGCGATGTAGGGGCGCACGTCTTGCTGGAAGCCGGCCAGCACGACGGCGCCGCGCAGGCCGAGACGGTTGATGGCCGCTTCGATTTCTGCGCGCATGGGGCCGTCTCCGACCAGCACCGCCTTGGCGGCGATGCCCTGCCGGCGCAGGGCGGCCAGCGCGCTCAGCAAATCGATGTGGCGCTTTTCCTCACGGAAGATGGCGCACAGACCGATCGCCAGTTCATCCGGAGCGATGCCGTGGCGCAGGCGCAGGGCCGCGGCCTCATCGGCCACGGCGGCGGTGTCGAAGTGGGCCAGGTCGATGCCGTTGTGGACTACTTCGGTACGGCGCGGCACGATCTGCATCGCGCCGAAAAAGCCTTCCTGTAATTGGCTAACGAAGATCACGCAGTCAGCCATGCGGTAGAAGCGCCGGTAGACCACAAAACGCAGGCGGTCGGCGCGGCTGCGGATCACACAATCCATGCTGTGGCTGATGAAGCTGAGCGGCACCTTGCGGCGCGCCAGCAGGCGGGCGAAGGTGGCGAACATCAGCGAATAGTGGGCAATGGCGACGATGGCGTCCGGCTCGACCTGCTTGACGACGGTGGCCAGGCGGCGCACGGCGGCCCAGTCCAGCCCGCCGCGCGAGTGGCAGCACACCAGTTGCTGGACGCCACCGGCTTGCAGGGCGTCGGCCAGTTCGACCTGGTCTTTCAGGTAGGCGACCACGACTTCATGGCCGCGCTGGGCCAGCCCCGTGGCCAGGGCCACCAGGTGGCGCTCGGCGCCGCCGAACTGGAGCTGGTCGGTGACAAAGAGCAGCTTCATACGGCGCTTCTCATCGGCAGCGCGCCGGCACCGGCCTGCCGGGCGCGCGCAATGGCCGACTGGATATTGGCTTTGAGGCTGCCGGCCACCTGGCCCGGCGAGTAGCGCCGCAGCACCTCGCTCGGACCTTCATGGGGCTGGCCCTGGTCGCCATCGAGCCGGTCGAGGCCGTGCACCAGCATGCGGCCGATGGCTTCGATGTCGTCCGGCGCGGCGCAATTGCGCGGCCCGCCGCCCCATTCGGCGATCAGGTCGGCCGAGGTGCCGGCCGGGGTGATGCCCCAGACCGGACGGCGCGCGCCGATGTATTCGACCAGCTTGCTGGGCAAAAATACGCTGGGCGTGCTGCTGGGCGCATCGATCACCAGAAGGGCCGAGGCATCGCGCGCCAGCGCCAGCGAGCTGCGGTAATTGACCTGGCCGCGCGCTGCCACCAGTCCCGGCGGCAGCGCCTGGTAGCTGGCCGACTCGAGGAACGCGGGCGAAATGTGGCCGACGAATTCGAACAGCACGCCCTTGAGGCGCTCGGGCTGGCGCTCGTGGATGCGCAGCAGCGCGGCGAACAGCGGCTCGGGCGAACGCGCGCCGTAGCAGGCGCCGATGTGGCGGATCACGTGGCGCACGCCGGGCGGACGCGGCTCCGGCGCCGGATCGGGGCCGGCGAAGTGCTCCATGTCCCAGGCGTGCGGCAGCACGGCCGCCTTGTCCCACCAGCGGCGCGGGTATTTGTCCATCACCAGCGCCATGGTGCGCACCGAGGTAAACAGCACCTGGTCGGCGGCGGCAATCACCTTGGCTTCCATGGCGGCATTGACCTTGTGTTCCAGCCAATTGGTTTCATGGAAAGGATTATCGGCCCAGGGGTCGCTGAAGTGCGCCAGCCAGGGCAAGCCGGTCTGGCGCTTGAGATCGAGCGCCATCAGGTGGTCCGACATCGGCATGCCGAAGCTGACCAGCGCGTCCGGACGCTTGCGCGCGACCGCCTGCAGCGCCACCGGGTAGGCATCGCGCCGCCAGGGGCCGAAGCCGTCGGGGCAGCTGCCGTACAGGGGCAACAGGCGCTGGGCGGCGCGGTGCGCGATGCCCTTGAGCAGCGGGCCCGGATGCGGCACTTCCAGCGGCACGATGCGGCGGAAGAAATCCGGGTACTGGTCGTAGCCGGCGGCAAACTGCGGGTCGCGCCCGTGCAGCAGGGTGACCTTGGCGTCGAGGTGGTACAGCTGGCGGCCGATCTGGATCGCCTGCGGGGTCAGCTGGGGCGGCGCGTAGTAGCAGATCGCCAGGATGTCGAGGGCGTTCAAGGCCGCTCCTTGCCCAGACTGTCGAGGACGCCGAGGATGCGTTCGGAGGCATGCCCGTCGCCATAGAAATTGCCGCCCTCCCCGCCTGGCGCGCCGGCGTCGAGCAGGCTGGCGACGGCGGCGACGATGCGCTCGCGGTGCGGACCGGCCAGGTGCACCATGCCCGAGGCGGTGCCTTCCATGCGTTCGGTCACGTCGCGCATGACCACCACCGGTTTACCCAGGCTGGGCGCTTCTTCCTGCACGCCGCCGGAATCGGTCAGCACCACGTCGGCGCCCAGCATCAGGGCCACGAAAGGCAGGTAGTCGAGCGGCTTGCACAGGGCCAGGTTGGCGGCCTGGGCCGGAATCAGGTATGTGTTGACGGCTTCGCGCACGGAGGGATTCGGGTGGACCGGGAAGACGAAATCGACGTCCGGATAGCGCTTGCACAGCTCGGCGATGCCGGTGCAGATGGCTTCGAAACCGGCGCCAAAACTTTCGCGCCGGTGCGCCGTCACCAGCACGAAGCGGCGCTTGGCGGGAAAGAAGCGCTGCAATTCCTGCGGGCCGAGGGCGGCCGCGACCTGGGCGCGGCAGGCCGGGTCGGCGGCCAGGCGCTGGCGCACCAGGTACAGGGCGTCGATGCCGGTGTTGCCGGTGACCAGCAGGCGCTCGGGCGCAATGCCTTCGCGCAGCAGGTTCTCGCGCGCCGGCGCGGTCGGCGGGAAATGCATCTCGGCGATGGCGCCCACCAGCTTGCGGTTCATCTCTTCCGGGAAGGGTTCGTAGATATTGCCGGTGCGCAGACCGGCTTCCACGTGAGCTACCTTGACCTTGGCGTAGAAGGCGGCCAGCGCGGCCACGAAGGCGGTGGTGGTGTCGCCCTGCACGATCATCCAGTCGGGCTTGACTGCGTCGAGCACCGGCACCAGACCTTCGAGCACGCCGGTGGTTACGCCGGTGAGGGTCTGGCCGGGTTTCATCAGGTTCAGGTCGTACTCGGGCACGATGCCGAAGAAGGCCAGCACCTGATCGAGCATTTCGCGGTGCTGGGCGGTGACGCAGACGACGACGTCGAAGGCGCCATGGGCGCGGGCGGCCAGGACGACCGGGGCCAGCTTGATCGCTTCCGGGCGGGTGCCGAAGACAAAGAGCAGCTTTTGCATAAATGAATTCCTGTTTCTATTTAAAGGGGTGACGGCAGGGGCAGGCGCGGAAAAAACAGCGCGCGTACCTGCGGCATCAGGCCGGCCAGCTGCAGGCCGGCCAGGTAGAGCGGGACGAAGGCCGCGCCCAGCATCAAGCTTTCGGGCAGCGGCGCGGCGATCAGGTTGGCGCGGCCGAGCAAGGCGGTGAGCGCGCCGGCGCCCAGCGCGGCGGCCAGGATGCGGGCGATGCTGCCCCATTGCTGCAGACGGCGCACCGGCACGCCGGTCACACGCGCCACGCGCCAAAAGCTGAAGGCGTTGCCGCCGGCCAGGGTGACCAGATTGCCGAGCGCGGCGCCAGGCACGCCGAACAGGGTGGCGCCGGCAATGCCGACCGCCAGGCTGAGCACCAGCATGCAGCCGTCGGCCATCAGCAGGAAGCGGCCCTGGTTGAGCACCACCGTGAGGGTGCTCACTTCCACCGTCACGCCCAGCAGGGCGACGGCGTTGATGCGCATGACGTCGGCCGCGACCAGGTATTTGGCGGTGTACACCACCGTGACGATGTGCACGGCCAGCACGGCGCACAGGGTCAGCGTGGGCATGAGCACGAAGGCGCTGGCCAGGTTGGCCTGCTGGTTCAGGCGCAGCATGCCGTCCTGGTCCTTGGACGATTCGAGCTTGGACAGACGCGGTGCGATGGCGTTGCTGACGCTATTGCGAACCAGCGAAACGACCGGATTGAGCACGGCGCCGATGGAATAGGCGGCGAAGGTGGCGGCCGGGAACATGGCGGCGGCCACCCACTGGTCGGCCTGCCCGCGCAGCAGGAACAGGGCGGCGGCCAGGCCGAAGGGCGTGGCGTAGACGAGCTGGGTGCGCAGGATGGTTTTGTCGAGCGGAAGAAACCGCAGGCCGTAGTGACGCCGTACGTGCAGCAGCAGAAGGCCGAACTTGATGCCGGCGTACAGCAGCAGCGCGCCGAACACCACGTCGGCGCGCCCGGCCACGGCGGCAGTGCCCACCAGCAGCACGCGCAGGACGGCCAGCAGCACCATGGTCCTGGCCTGGGCCGGCACGTCGCCGCCGGCGTTAGGCAGGTATTCCAGCAGGTTGCCGGCTACCCAGAGCGTCAGGAAGGCCGGCATGAACCAGCGTGCATCGGCAATGGCGCGCAGGCTGGGTGGCAGCAGCGGGTTCCACGGCCCCAGGAGGATGCCCGCCAGCATGCCGGTGGCCAGCAGCAGCAGCACGCTCTGGTGCACGAAGGCGGCGCGTTCGCGCGCTTCATGGCGCGGCAGGAAATAGAACAGGCTGCGCGGCAGCGCCAGCGGGGCAATCGCCATGGCGGTGGCGATCGCCAGCCAGGCCAGGCGGTAGTCGGCGAAGGCGGCGGTCGGCAGCAGGCGCACCAGCGCGATCGGCAGCAAGAATTGCAGACCGAAGTCGAGCATGTTAGCGGCCGTGAGGGTGACCGCGCCGCGCTTGAGGCTCATCAGGCGGCCCCCGGGTAATCGCAGAACTCGACATAGCCGGCGCTGCCCGCGGTGGAAATCACCCTGGCCGGACTGCCGACGGCAATGGCATTGTCGACCAGGTCGCGCGTGACCACGGCATTGGCGCCCACGGCGCTGCCGTCGCCGACCTTGATGGCGCCGATGATGACCGAGCCGGGGCCGAGATAGACCTCGTTGCCGATCACCGGCACGCCGGCGCGCTCGCCGCGGTTGGTCTGGCCGATGGTGACGCCGTGCGAAATATTGCAGTTGCGGCCGATGCGGGCGCGTTCGTTGACGACGATGCCCCCGAAGTGGCCGATGTAAAAGCCGGCGCCGATCTCGGTGTTGTAGGGAATCGAGATGCCGTACTTGATGCGGTAATGCTTGTGCATGATGCGCGCGAGAATGTGCACGGCTTTCCAGACACCGCCCATGCCGGCCGTGGCCGCTGCCAGGCGCAGCCAGACCATGAAGCGAAAGCCCGGCACCAGCCGGTAGGCGCGCAGCGCGGTCTTCCAGCCGCTCTGCCCGCCCATGTGGCGGTACAGGTCGGATTCCCAGAGCCACATCAGGTATTCGCGTTGCGGGCGCTTCATGCCGGCACCATGGCCGACAGGTAAGGCAGCGACACCGTCTCGGGAGCGAGCCGTTCGCGCGCGTAGGCGCGGCAGCGCGCGCTGCAAGCTTCCCATTCCCGCGGCGCGGCCAGCAGGGCGTTGGCGGCCGCGGCCGCTTCATCGGCCGTGTGCACGGCCACGCCCAGCCCGCGCGCGGCGATCAGGCCGTCCGGGTCGAAGGTGGCGACCACCGGCACGCCGTTGGCCCAGGCTTGCAGGTAGGTGTTGGGAAAGCCTTCGAAGGACGAGGTGTTGACGAAAATGCGCGCGCGCGAAAACAGCGAACGGGTCATGCCGAACTTGACCTGGCCGTGGAACACCAGGTTGGGCAAGGCCTTGGCGCCCTCTTCCGCGCGGCGGTACAGGGGCAGCTCGTCGGGATGGGCGCCGCCGGCCATTTCGCAGCGCCATTTCGGCATCAGGCGCACCACGTCGAGGAACCATTCGGGCCGCTTCATCGAGCGCATATTGGCCAGCCACAGCAGGTCGATATTGCGCGACTCGAAGCCGGCGACCTCGTCCGGCAGGTCGGAAAACATGCCGGCCACCTCGGCGTGCAAGCCGTAGTGCTGTTTCAAGAGATCGGCCTGCTTCTGGGTTTGCGCCAGGATGCTGTGGGCGCGGTGCAAGCCGTAGTGGTAGAGCCAGCGGTCGCGCGCATTGCCGACCATGAGCCTGGATGGATCGCAGTCGGCGTCGGAGGCGATGCGGAACACGAAGCGGCGCTTGTAAAGGCGGCAAAAGGCGGCCACCACGCCGACCATGGCGCCAGCGCAGCTGATGTAATACACGTCGGCATCGGCGGCCTTGAGCGCGGCCCAGGTGCTCGACAGGCGTGGGGTGAAAAAGCGCAGGCCCGGCACGCCGTCGCCCAGCCGGAAAGTCTTGCGCACCTTGACGCCGCCGACCTGTTCGAGCGGCTGCTGGCCGAAGTCGCCCACCAGCGAGGTGACGTCGAAGCCGCGCTTGGCGAGATAGCGCGAGAGCAAGGCGTGCTGGACTTCCTCGCCACCGATGTGGACTTTCTTGCCGTCGAGATCGGCAATCACGCCCCAGGCGTAGTAATTGAGCAGGCAGATGCGCTTGCCGCTGGCAAGGGCATGGTCGCGACTGAGCGTTTCAGTGGATTGAATGTTCGATATCATATTTTTCGTGTCCGGTCCGGTCGTGCGGGAACCGTGATCGGGGTTCAGGTGGAAGCGGCGGCGCTCTCGCCCGGCGCGGCGCCCGCGACCGGCTTGGGCGGCCACACCGCCACCGGCTTGCGCGCCACGGGTGCGGGCGGCACCACGATGGGCGGCAGCGGGAAGCGCGGCGCGCGCCTGACGGTACGCGCATCGCGCTTGGCCTTGGCCTCGGCCTGCTTGCGCTCCTTGCTGCGGAACAGGCCGCCACACCCCATCAGGATGCCCAGCGCAATCCAGAAATAGGCTTGCGAGGGGCTGGGCGTAAAGTGGTCGTCGGTGACGCCCTGGATGAACCACAAGGGAATGAGCACGGCGCCGCCGGCGAACATGCCCTGCAGCGCCGGTGAAGCGTGTTCGCGCGACAGGCGCAGAAATTCGCGCCGCACGAACAGCAGGAAGGCCAGCACGAAGCCGAAGCCGACGATGCCGAGATCCATCAGTCCGCCCAGCCAGGCGCTGTGGGTCTGGGCCACGGGCAGCATCTTGTTCATGCGCAGGGGCGTACTCCACAGGATGGAAAACACGCCATGCGGCATGACCGGTTCTTCCAGCACATAGGGCAGCAGCGGCAGCCAGATGCCGTCCAGGCGCCCGGCGGTGACGGCGCCGCGGTCGCCCGCGTCGACCCCGGTGAGCGCGCGTTCGAGCACGGCATCCATCACGAAGGGGCCGATCGCGGCGCTCACCAGCAGCGCGGCGATGACGGTCTTGATGCTCAGGCGCTTCCAGAAGTAAATCAGGTTGACCAGCACGAAGCCGACGAAGCCGCCGCGCGAGAAGGTCATCAGCACGCATACCCCGAACACCACGCAGGACACGAACAGGAAATTGCGCACCTTGCCGGCGGCCTGTTCGCGGATCGAGAACAGGGTCAGCGCGTACAGCATGTTGAGCAGCAAGCTCATTTCGTTGGCATGCATGCCGAGCGCGCCGAGGAAGGTGCGCGACAGCGGCGAGGCCAGTTCGCGCAGCGACATGCCGCTCTTGAGCAGCAGGCCGGCCACCAGGGCGCAGAACACATAGCCGGACACCATCATCAGGTAAATGAAACGTTCCGGCCTTTTGCTGTGGCGCACCGCGAGCGCCACCATCAGCGACAGCAGCACCAGGAATTGCGGCTTGATGAGCATGTCGCGCAGGTAGCCGAAGCCGTCGTTAAACTGGATCAGGTTTTCCTGCATGAAGCGGGGCGGAATCAGCGGCACGCTGGACATGCCGATCAGGCAGGCGATGACGATGGGCAGCACATACCAGCCCACCAGGCGCAGGGGCACGAGCGGGTCGTGCCAGCGGCGCAGGCCGGCGTGCACCACGTAGGACACCATGGTGAGAAACAGGATCACGTTGAGGGGATTGAGGCCGCGGATGCCCAGCATTTCGTGCGGGAAGAAGGTCAGCGCCGACAAGGGCATGAGCACGATGGCATAGGCCACGCCGGCGCGAAAGTCGAGCAGCACCCAGACCATGAAGACCATCATGACCACGGCGGCCGGCACCAGGTAGCCCAGCAGCGGCACGGCCGCGCCGAAAAAGGCGGCCAGCAGGATCAGGCCCAGCACGCCGGCGATGGCGCCGGCCTTGTCGGCTTTGTAGCGCGGGGCGCGGGATGTGGGTTGGGCTAGCACGTTGAAACCTGTTTGAAAAAGAACGACAGCACTAGGCCGGCCCGCCCAGCAGCTTGGCGCGCACGACCGGGTCGAGCGCGCGCATCAGGGCATTGGAAAAATCGGCCTGCAGGCGGAAGGCGGCCGCGCTGTCGGGGTTGATGCTGGAGACGCGGTACAGATAGCCGTCCGGGATGTAGTCGGACAGGGCGTACTTGAGCTGCACCATCTGGCGGTCGTAATAGCTGCGCACCAGGCTGTTGCCCATGGTGAACCAATAAGTGACCGGCTCGATGCGCGGGCCGTTGTGGGCCACCATGCGGGTGGCCGGCACATCGACGCCATCGATGCGCAAGTCCTGGCTGTAGAGCTCGTCGATCTCGAAGCCCTGGGCGCGGTAGCACACTTCCTGGCGGTGCGCGCGCAGCTGCTGGGTCTGCACCGAGCCGTAGGCGATCGACAGCATGATGCGTTCGCCCGCGCTGTTGACGTAGGTGCGCGACAGGGTCTGGCTGTAGACCAGGCGGGTGCGTTCCTGCGCCGCTTCGGACGGCACCATGGCACCCAGGTCGGGGTCGAGCTTCCAGTCGCCGAAGGCGGTCGGCACGCTGGACTCGAGCACGATACGCGGGGCGCTGTCGGCCAGCAGTTTTTGCGGCTGCAGGGCCAGCGTGGCCAGCACGCCGACGCCCATGAGCACGGCGGCGCTCAGCGCACGGCGCATCGGCCCGTAGGTGCGCGGCCCCAGGCCGGACGGCGCGTCGCCGCTGCGGGCGAACAGCGGCAGCGCGCCTTCGCGCACGCCGAAGCGCAGCAGGGAATCGGTGGCGATGATGAGCATCAGGGCGCTGACGAACAGCACCATGCCGGCAAAGCCATGCAGGAAGCCCTGCCCGGCCGCGTCGCCCAGGTGATAGGTAATGAGGGTCAGCACCATCACGCGGATCACGTTGGAGGTAAACGAGATCGGCACGATCAGGATGGCCAGGGTGACGTTGCGGAACCAGGAATTGTGGCGCACCACGTTCAGGTACAGCAGGCCCAGCGCTTCCAGGGTGAACAGGGTGTGCAGGCCGGCGCAGGCGTCGGCCACCAGCAGCTGGTACTGGCCGATCTGCAGGATCACGCCGGTGCGCGAGATCGGGTAGCCGACCGCCCACAGGACTTTTTCGACCACGTAGGACACCGCCGTTTTCATCGGCAGGGTCAGCATGTCCACCAGCGAGGGCGGCAGCGGCAGCATGAACAGCATGAAAAACAGCGGGAACCACTGGGCCTTGAGGGCGCGCGTGCCGCGCGTGATCAAGAGCAGGCTGGCCACGGTGGTGAGGAAGGAGCCGATCTCGAAGATGGCGATCGATTGCGAGCGCCCGAGGAAATACAGCACCACGCTGAAGACCAGCAGCGGCCAGCCCAGGGCACTGCCGCGCTGGCCTTCGCTGACGGCCAGCATCTGCGGCCAGTTGCGGTAGAGCAGCCACAGCGAGATGCCGAGGATGATCGGACCGTGGGCGTTTTCCTCGGTCGACCAGGGGCCGGTGAAGATGTCGTAGAAGCTCGGCAGGTACATCAGCAGCATGCCGAGTGCCAGCGGCGCCCAGCTGGGCAAGCCGCCCAGCCGCGGCAAGCCGGCCAGGGAGGACGACTTGACCGAGGAAGTCATTTGAAATCCACCAGCACGGAACCGACCACATGGGCGCCATTTTGCGCGACCTGGTCGGCCATGGCGTTAATGTCGCCCAGGTGGGTCTTGTTCTTGCGCGCCACGATCAGCACGCCGCCGGTGCGCGCGGCCAGCACCAGCGCGTCCAGCCCCTTGGTGCTGGCGGCCACGTCGTACAGGGTGACGTCGTAGCGCGCCTCGAGCTGGGTGTTGAGGGTGCCGAAGCTGCCGCGGCTGAGCAGTTCCTGGGGATTGGGCGGCAAGGTGCCGGCGATCAGCACCGACAGGTCGACGAAGGAATCGACGTGGTGGATCACGTCCAGGTCGGCGCGGCCGGCCAGCACGTCGGACAGGCCCTGGCGCGCCTTGACGTTGAAGATCGCATGCTGGGACGGGGTGCGCAGGTTGCCGTCCACCAGCAGGGTCGATTCGCCCAGCTGGGAAAACACCACCGCCAGGTTGGCCGCGAACAGGCTGGCGCCGTCGCCCGGCTCGATGCCGACGATGGCCAGCGATTTATGGCCGCGGGTGAACCAGCGCAGCATCAGCTGGCTGCGCACGGCGCGCAGGGTTTCCACCTGCGGGCTGAAGGGATCGTAGGCGGCCACCAGGTGCGGCGAGCAATTGCCCTCGCCCGGGCGCAGATAGGGATAGTCGAACTGGCGCGCCAGCACTTGCTGGATGTCGGCCTCGTCGATCAGGCCCATGCGCTGGGCCGCTTCGCCGAAGCGGATGCCCAGTTCCTTTTGCAGGCGCAGCACGCGCTCGGCGTTTTCGGGCGACAGCTTGCCGGACTCCAGCAGCAGGCCGCCGATGCTCGAATCGGCGCGCTGGAGTTGGTCGGATGCGATGGAGAGCTCGGTCTGCGTCATCATGATGGTCTCGATAAAATAGGGTCGCGTCTTAGTTGAGGCGCAAGCGGCGCGGCAGCAGCGAGGCGATGGCGGTATAGCGCGGGCGCTTCGGACGGTTCCAGTCGATCACGCCGAACACCGGCATCTGCAGCACTTCGACCAGGTCGTTCTCGGAGCGCACGCGGCGGTCGA
>CAMLHI010000044.1 GCA_946479705.1 uncultured Oxalobacteraceae bacterium | reverse complement strand
AATTGATTTCGCCGATGGTCGCGCCGCTGGCCAGCAGCGCGGCGTTGAGGCGCTGTTTGTCGGCCAGGTCGAGTCCTTCTGCCGGCAGCGGCAGCAGCGCCGATCCGCCGCCGGAGATCAGGCAGATCACCAGGTCGTCGGCCGTCAGGCCTGCCACCATGGCCAGCATGCGGCGGGCGGCATCGGCCCCGGCCCGGTCGGGCACCGGGTGGGCCGCTTCGACGATCTCGATGTGCGCGCACGGTACTGCGTGGCCGTAGCGGGTCACCACCAGGCCGCTCAGCGCGCCCGGCCAGTGCTGCTCGAGCACGCGCGCCATTTCGGCCGAAGCCTTGCCGGCGCCGATGACCAGGGTGCGCCCGCGCGGCGGCGCGGGAAGATGCGGCGGCAGGCAGCGCGCCGGCTGGGCCGCCGCGACGGCGGCATCGAACATGGCGCGCAACAGGGCGCGTGGAGGAGTAGGGCTTGGGCTCATCGCGCTACCTTATCACCGAACGAAGGTGGCCACGATTCCCAGGGCGCGCACCGGGGCCGGATGGTCCCAGGCGTGGCCGTCGCCCAGCTCAGATGGCGCGGCCGCGCCCGGCAAGCTGGCGTACCACTTTTACCAGACGGTCGATTTCATCAGTGGTGTTGTAAAACGCCAGCGATGGGCGCACTGTGGTTTCCACGCCGAAGCGGCGCAGGATGAGCTGGGCGCAATGATGGCCCGTGCGCACGGCAATGCCTTGTTCGTTGAGCGCCGCGCCCACTTCCTGCGTGCTGTAGCCGGCCAGCACGAAGGACATGACGCTGGCCTTGTCGGCGGCCGTGCCGATCAGGCGCACGCCACGGATGGCGGCCAGCTCGCGCATGCCGTGCTCGAGCAAGGCGTGTTCGTAGCGGGCGATGTTCTCGATGCCCAGGCGGTTGACGTAATCGAGCGCCGCACCCAGCCCGACGGCATCGGCGATGTTGCCGGTACCGGCCTCGAACTTGTTGGGAATCGGCTGGAACACGGTTTTCTCGAACGTCATGGCGTGGTGCTCGAGATGCGACACGATGATTTCGTCGCCCGCGCCAATGTGCTGCGCGCCCCAGCTCTTGGCCACCAGGTTGATGGCCTCGGTGGTACCGCGCACGAAGATGACTTCGTCGACGTCGGGCGCGTTGATGAAGCGGCGCACCGTTTCGCGCGCGCCTTCGTAGGCATCGGTGGCGCGCGCGGCCAGCTCATGGGCGGCGCGGTGGATGTTCGAATTCTCGTGCGCGTAAAACTGCGCGATGCGGTCGATCACCGCTTGCGGCTTGTGGGTGGTGGCGGCGTTGTCGAATCACACCAGCTGATGACCGTTGACGCGCTCCTGCAGGATGGGAAAATCGCGCCGCAAGGCGTGCACATCGAAGCCGGGATGACGGCCCTGGTCCGCCAGCGCAAGGCGTTCATGCGGATCGGCCTTGGCCGGCGTGACATAGCCGCTGGGCAGCACCACGGCATCGACGAAATAATACTGGGGCGAGCCGGCTGGCAGCGGCTGTGCCTGCGGTTCCCGTTGCGCCTGCGCTTGTGCCACGGCTGGCGCGGCCAGCGCGTCGAGCCGGTCTACGGGCGCCGCGTGGCGGGACTCGTGCTGCAGGAAGTAATAGGGTACGTCGGACGAGGGCGCCGACGCTGGCGGCGGGGCGACGCCGAGCAGGGCACCGCCCAGGCGCGGTGATCGTCTCGATCGTCAGGCGCAGCTGCTCCTTGATCTGGTCGTGCGGGCTGCTGTACAGGTCGGACACGCGGGTGTGCACGTCCAGCACGGTCGAGACGGCGTTGAGGAAATATTCGCGCGGCTGGTCTTCGTAGTCGACAAAGGTGCGCGGCAGCTGGTTTTCGGTTTCGCGGGCGGTGCAGGTGACGCGGATCGCTTCCGGATTCTTGACCTTGTTGAGGCGGTAAATGCCGGCCTCCACCGGCGCCCACTGCAGCAGGTGGGTCAGCCAGCGTGGGCTGATGGTCTCGAGCTGGGGGGCGGTCTTGGTGGCATTGGCTAACTGCCGTGCTGCGTGGTCGCCAAGGGCGGTGGTACCGCCAACGGTTGCGGACATCTGGACTCCGGGGGGAAAGGAAGGTGAGAACGAAACAGTGAAAATACTGTCGATTGAGCAAGCTTGGTGTCGACTATCGGGCTCAGGCATTCAACCGGCTATCGCCATCAAATGCCGGATTGTTGCCGAACAGGGCTTCGCCGCGCCCCGCCAGGGCCGAGGGCGCCAGCTCGAAGGCGCGCGCCAGCGTGGCCACCGTGGGCAGCGAAGCGGCCACTTCGCCGCGCTCGATTTCGCCGATATAGGAGCGGTTCAGGACGGCGTGTTCGGCCAGCTGTTCCTGCGACCAGCCGCGCGCTTCGCGCAGCTGGCGCACGCCGGCGCCGACATGGCGCAGCAGGGTGGCGCCAGGGCCGTTCATGCCGCCTCGCTCCGGGGCGTGCGCGCTTCCTCGCGCGATGCGGCCTGGGCAATGTGCCCGCCGGGCGCCACGTCGTGGGTCAGCCAGACATTGCCGCCGATGACGGCGCCGCGGCCCACGGTGATACGTCCGAGCACGGTGGCGCCGGCGTAGATCACCACGTCGTCTTCCACCACCGGATGGCGCGCCAGGCCCTTGAGCAGGCTGCCATCGGCGCCCGCCGGAAAGCGCTTGGCGCCCAGGGTGACGGCCTGGTACAGGCGCACCTGGCGCAGCAGCGCATGCAGGGCGGAGTCGAGCGCGTGGGCGACATGGAAATCTTCGCTTTCCTGGCGCAGGTCGAGATACGAAAGCCGCCTAAGGTTTCAAACGAATATAAAAGTGCAAGATCATGCGGAAAATGCACAAGGCGGCCTGCGGCCCCCAGCCCGCTTCTACCTGGGCGTGACCTGCGTGGTGACGGCCGCGGCACCGCCGCGCCTTGCCGCGTCGATGCCGCACGGCGGCTCGGGACCCGGCAGCGCGTGGTGCAGGCCGAAACAGGCGGCCAGCCAGCGGCAGCTGAAATGCACGATGAATCCGGAGAAGATCACGTCCGACAGGAAGTGCGCGCCCATCGCCATGCGCGTGTAGCCGACCAGCAGGCCGCAGGCGATGCCCAGCACCAGCCAGCGGCGCTGGCGCGTCAGCCAGTAGCCGGCCATGGGAAAGAAGGCCGCGCCTGCATGGCCGCTGGGAAAGGAACAGTTGCGCGGGCACTGGGTGCTGTATTTGAGCGCAGGCGTGAAGGTCGAGTGGCCGCCGAATTGCGCCAGATGCACCGGGCGCGGCCGGCCCCAGTGGTCCTTGAGCACCGTGTTGACGATCAGCCCAGGCCCGACGATGAGGGCGGTCAGCAGATAGAGCAAGGCCTTGCGCCGGCGCCCGAGCGGTGCGCGCAAGCGCGGCAGCCAGCTGGCGAGGAGCAGGACGAGCAGGGCGAGCGCCAGCACCCAGGTACGCGCCACCGCCACATAGATGGCCTTGATCCACCAGACTTCGTTGCCGGGAAAGCCCAGGCCGTGCCGGTAGAACGGGGCGACCAGGCGCAGGTCGAGCTCGGGCCAGGCGGCAAAGGCTCCGATGCACGCGAGCGCGAGCGCGAAGTCGGCATGGCGGCGCAGCAGGGCGATCATGGCGGGTACCCTTGGAAGCGCTCGCCCCGGTACAGATAGAGCCTGAGCGCGTCGTCCGGATAGAGCGGCACGCTGACCTGGCCGAGCGCGCTCCAGTGCTCGAACGCGCGCGCCGCGCTGGCATCCATGGGATGAGTAGTGGCGATGATGAAACTGGCGCCGCGCGCCTGGGCGATGTCCGCCGTCAGGTGGAACTGGTTGCGCCGCTGGCGTGCGGGATTCCAGATGCACATACCGTATGGGTGCGGCCGCACGTAGTAATGCAGCAGGGCGAATTCGGCGCGCTCCACCGTGGCCAGGTGCGCATGTGGATAGCGGGCCAGCACGCGGCTCACTTCCTGCCCGGCGCGCGGCCAGCCCAGCACGCGCGCGTATGGATCGCTCGCGCGCGTGAGCGCGATGCCGAGCGCTCCGGCCAGGCCGCGGTAGTGGTAGAACGCGGACAGCAAGGCGAGGTTGAGCACGAGTGCGGCGATGTACCAGTGCCTTCGCCCTCGTGCGATCAGGCGCGTGGCGACCAGCAGGCTGCCCGCAAAATACGCTGGCGCGGCCCAGTTGGCGTTGGCCTTGGCCAGCAGTGCCTGCAGCGCGATCACGCCCAGAAAGGGCAGCGTCAGGGCGGCCAGGAATCCCTGCTTCGGATCGCGCCAGGCCGCCGGCGCGGCCAGCGCCGCCAGCAGGAAGGCAAAGCCGATCGGGCCCATGCAGGCAAACTGGGCGCCGATGAATTCGGCCAGCCGCGCGGGGTGGAACAGCGCGCCGCCAAGCTGGGAAATTTCGGCCGTGTGGCGGAAACTGACGAAGCCCGTGCGCGCGTTCCACCACAGGTTGGGCAGGAACATCAGCACGGCCAGGGCGGCAGCGCCATACAGCCCGCGCTGGCGCCAGTGGCGGCGATAGTGCGGCAGGCATAGCAGCAGCGCCACCGAGGCGGCAAACAGGACCATCGAATATTTCGACAGCAGTCCGAATCCGACGGCGATGCCCAGCAGCAGCCAGTCGGTGCGGCGATTGCGGTTCAGGGCATTCCACAAGGCATAGCTGGCCAGGCCCCAAAAGAACATCAGCGGTGCGTCGGTGGTCATGAACAGCGAATTGAAGCCGACCAGCGGCAGGCTGGCGAACAGCAGCGCGCCCGCGACGGCCGTGCGGGGATCGAACATGCGCCGGCCGAGCGCATACACCAGCAGGGCGCTGAGCGGATGCAGCAGCAGGCTGGCCATGCGCACGCTCAGTTCGCCATCGCCGAACACGCTGAACAGGCGGATCAGCCAGGCGACCATGGGCGGCTTGGAGTAGTAGCCCCAGTCGGGCGTGCGCGACCACACCCAGTACTGGGCTTCGTCCAGGTACAGCGGCAGCGCGTGCCGGGCCACGCCGGCGCGGTACAGCGTCAGCGCGGCCAGCGCGAGCACCAGCCAGCCCAGCCCGCCTGGCTGGCGCTGGTCGTGCGGCAAGCTGCGGTCCTGTCCCTGCATGTCCGGCCTCCGGTGTGGTGCGCGAGAGGACAGCTTAGACAGTTGGCGGCGGTCGGTTTTTGATCAGGATCGAGGTGTGGTCATGACGAACTGACACAAAGAAATGCTGTGGCGCGTTTGATCCAGCTCCAATGTATGTCGATCGGGCGCCGCGACAATGGGTTTTCCGAGCCCTTACCACGTCACCAACATGCTGATACGCACCCACAGCTTTGAGCAAGCCAAAACGCCCGAGCACCGGCTGTCGGTGATCGTCCCCGTCTATAACGAGGAAGACAATATCGCGCCCCTGGTCGAGCAGGTGTTCGCCGCGCTCGGGGACCTAGAATGGCCGTGGGAACTGATCGTGGTCGATGACGGCAGCCGCGACCGTACCGTGGCGCGCCTGCGGCACGCGGTGGCGGCTCATCCGGCACAGGTGCGCGCCGTTGTCCTGCGCCGCAACTTCGGCCAGACCGCCGCGGTGCAGGCCGGGATCGACGTCGCCAGGGGCAGCATCATCGCCACCATGGATGGCGATTTGCAGAACCACCCGGGTGACGTGCCGCGCATGGTGCGCCGCCTGATCGATGAAGACCTCGACCTGCTGGTCGGCTGGCGCAAGCACCGGCAAGACAACCTCTGGCTGCGCAGGCTGCCCTCCTGGCTGGCCAACCGCCTGGTCGCCCGGGTCACCGGCATCAAGCTGCGCGATTACGGCTGTTCCCTCAAGATCTTCCGCACCTCGGTGCTGCGGCAGATCCGCCTGTACGGCGAAATGCACCGCTTCATTCCGACCTGGATCGCCACCATCACCGCACCCGAACGCATCGGCGAGGAAGCCGTCAGCCATTTTCCGCGCGTGCACGGGAAATCGAACTATGGCCTCTCGCGCGTGCTCAAGGTCATACTCGATCTGCTGTCGATGTACTTCTTCATGCGCTACCTGGCCAAACCAGGGCATTTTTTCGGCCGCATCGGCCTGCTGTGCGGCGCGGCCGGCCTGCTGATTCTCGGCTGGCTGGCCTGGATCAAGTTTGTCGAGCACCTCGAGATCGGCCACCGGCCGCTGCTGATGCTGGGGGTGATGCTGTCGGTGGTGGGCGTGCAGTTCCTCAGCACGGGCATCCTGACGGAAATGCTCATGCGGACTTACTACGAGTCGGCGCGCAAGGAGCCCTACCTGATTCATTTCATGCTCGGCGACTGCGCGACCGAGCGCCGCGCCGCCAGGCGGGGCTGACGTGCGGAGCTTGCGATGACGGCCCGGGAAGCCTGCTGGCTGGCGGTCGGCTTTCTCGGCCAGGGATTGTTTACGCTGCGCTTCGTGGTGCAGTGGCTGCACAGCGAGCGCGCCAGGAAGAGTGTGGTGCCGGTGGCGTTCTGGTACTTCAGCCTGGCCGGCGGCGTGACCCTGCTGGTCTACGCAGTCTACCGCCAGGACCCGGTGTTCATTGTCGGGCAGGCGCTGGGGCTGGCCATTTACTTGCGCAATCTGCGCTTGATTCAGCTGGCGCGGCGATGAGCGTTGCCGCGACCGGGCCAAGCGGCGACCAGGGGAGGCATCCGGGCAGCGGCCGGGAACGGAGAGGGCCAATAAAAAACGGCCGGCTGCAAACGCAGCCGGCCGCTTCGGGATCAGACGCGTGCTCAGGCGTTCAATGTCGCCAGCGCCTGATTGAACGTAGCGCTAGGACGCATCACGGCCTTGACCTTGGCATCGTCGGCCTTGTAGTAGCCGCCGATATCGACCGGCTTGCCCTGCACGGCCAGCAGTTCGGCCACGATCGTCGCTTCGTTGTCGGCCAGCTGCCTGGCCAGCGGAGCGAAGTAAGCGGCCAGTTCGGCATCCTCGGTCTGCGCGGCCAGGTCCTGGGCCCAGAACAGCGACAGGTAGAACTGGCTGCCTCGGTTGTCGAGTTCGCCGGTCTTGGGCGAGGGCGACTTGCGGTTGTCGAGCAGGCGGCCGGTGGCCGAGTCGAGCGTCTTGGCCAGGATCTTGGCCTTGTTGCTGCCGGTCTTGAGGCCCAGGTCTTCCAGGCTGACCGCCAGCGCCAGGAATTCGCCCAGCGAATCCCAGCGCAGGTGGTTTTCCTCGACCAGCTGCTGCACGTGCTTCGGTGCCGAACCGCCGGCGCCGGTCTCGTACATGCCGCCACCGGCCATCAGCGGCACGATCGACAGCATCTTGGCGCTGGTGCCCAGTTCCATGATCGGGAACAGGTCGGTCAGGTAGTCGCGCAGGATGTTGCCGGTGACCGAGATGGTGTCCAGGCCGCGGGCCACGCGCTCGAGCGTGTAGCGCATGGCGCGTACCTGCGACATGATTTCGATGTCCAGGCCGGTGGTGTCGTGATCTTTCAGGTAAGTCTGCACCTTCTTGATCAGTTCATTTTCGTGCGGACGGTAGGAATCGAGCCAGAACACGGCCGGCATGCCCGAGTTGCGCGCACGCGTGACGGCCAGCTTGACCCAGTCGCGGATCGGCGCGTCCTTGACCTGGCACATGCGCCAGATATCGCCCTGCTCGACGTCTTGGCTCAGCAGCACTTCGCCGGTGGCCAGGTCGGTGATGTTGGCCACGCCGGCTTCCGGCACTTCGAAGGTCTTGTCGTGCGAACCGTATTCCTCGGCCTGCTGCGCCATCAGGCCCACGTTCGGCACGGTGCCCATGGTGCGCGGATCGAAGGCGCCATGCCATTTGCAGAAGTTGACGATTTCCTGGTAGATGCGGGCGAAGGTGCTCTCCGGGATGACGGCCTTGACTTCCTTGAGGCGGCCATCGGCGCCGTACATCTTGCCGCCGGCGCGGATCATGGCCGGCATCGACGCATCGACGATCACGTCGTTGGGCGAATGGAAATTGGTGATGCCCTTGGCCGAATCGACCATGGCCAGCGCCGGACGGTTTTCCTGGCAGGCGTGCAGGTCGCGCTCGATTTCTTCGCGCTGCGAAGCGGGCAGGGTGGCGATCTTGTTGTACAGGTCGGCCATGCCGTTGTTGACGTTCACGCCCAGGCTGTCGAACAGCGCGCCATGCTTGGCGAACGCTTCCTTGTAGAACATGCGTACGCAGTGGCCGAACACGATCGGGTGCGAGACCTTCATCATCGTGGCCTTGACGTGCAGCGAGAACATCACGCCGGTCTTGTGCGCGTCGTCGATCTGCTTTTCATAGAAGTCCAGCAGGGCCTTGCGGCTCATGAACATCGAATCGATGATCTCGCCTTCCAGCAGCGCGACCTTCGGCTTGAGCACGATGCTCTGGCCGCTCTTGGTGATGAGCTCCATCTTGACGTCGCGCGGGCGGTCGAGCGTCATCGACTTTTCGCCGTGGTAGAAGTCGCCGGCAGTCATGTGCGACACGTGGGTGCGCGAGGCCTGCGACCATTCGCCCATCGAATGCGGATTCTTGCGGGCGTATTCTTTCACCGCGCGCGGCGCGCGGCGGTCCGAGTTGCCTTCACGCAGAACCGGATTGACCGACGAGCCGATGCACTTGCCGTAGCGTGCCTTCAGGGCTTTTTCTTCCTCGGTTTTCGGATCGGATGGATAGTCGGGAATCGTGTAACCCTTGGCCTGCAATTCCTTGACGGCCGCTTGCAGCTGCGAGACCGAGGCGCTGATATTGGGCAGCTTGATGATGTTGGCATCCGGTTCCAGGGTTTTCTTGCCCAGTTCCGACAGGGTATCGGGCACGCGCTGTTCCGGGGTCAGGTACTCGGGGAAGCTGGCCAGGATGCGCGCCGCCACGGAGATGTCCGCCTCCTCGATGCGGATGCCGGCGGCCTTGGTGAAGGCACTGACGACCGGCAGGAATGCGTGGGTCGCCAGCAGGGGCGCCTCGTCGGTCAAGGTGTAGATAATGGTCGGATCGTTGCTCATGCGCTCTTCCTCGGAATTCACGGGTTCGTGTTGCTAAAAGGTTATCGCCTGTCTGGTCGCGCGGCCTGGGTGCGGGACGGTGGGGAGAAATCATACTCCAGCCAGCCGTCCGTCGGCCGCGGCATCGTTTCGCTGTGCGATCAAGTCTTATATAAGATATAGGACAGCCGCTATTATGCCCCAGCTTTTGCTGTGATACCAGTTTTCCAACGGAAATGCCGGCGCCACAGCGGCAGGGCGACTAATCGCCTTGGGTACCTCGAAACCTGTGCGCGCGCGTCGAGCAGGTGTTCGCCGGTCTGGCGCAGATGGGCGGCAAGGCCCCGCGCCCGATCGGGCTGGCGCGCGCCACGTTTTTTTAATTGGTATTCAGACGACCAAAGACAAAAGAAGCCGATTTTCGGCTGGAACCGCGCTGCGTCGCGATGTTGTCGAATAACTTTACATGCACCCTGCATGAAAGGCAGGCCATCATACTAAGGTACTGTTAACTAATATAAATTTCCTGTTGGCATGGCTTTTGCTTTATTGCAAGCATCAACCACGGCGGCGGCATCGCCGCCCCATCGAATTTAGGAGTCTTATGCGTTTGAAACACGTCGCCCTCACCCTCGTCGCCATCGCCGCACTGGCGTCCACCGCTTCCAACGCGACGGAACTGATCATCAATGGCGATTTCGAAACAGGCGATTACGGCCAGATCGACACGGGCGGCCGCCAGCTTCAGGGCTGGCACACGACCGGCTACAACTTCCTGTACGGTCCATCCAACGTCGACACGAGCGGCACCCCGGGGATCTACAATTTTGTGTCCTTGTGGGGGCCGAATAACGGTGCCGCGAACGGCCTGGGCCCCAGCCCAGCCGGCGGCAACTTCGTCGCTGACGATGGCGCGTTCAGCGTCGCTCCCCTGACCCAGACGGTGAACGGCCTGGTCGTCGGCCAGAAATACGAGCTGAGCTTCTACTGGGCGGGCGCGCAGCAATATACGTTCAACGGCGCGACGACCGAACAGTGGAAAGTTTCGTTCGGCAATGACACGTATTTGACGGCCGTGCTCGACAATGTCAACCACGGCTTTACCGGCTGGAAGTCGGAACTGGTTACCTTCACCGCCACGAGCACGAGCGAAGTGCTCAGCTTCCTCGCGGTCGGCACGCCCGACGGCCTGCCGCCGTTTTCGCTGCTGGACGGCGTGTCGATGAGCGCCGTGCCGGAACCGGGCACGTTTGCCCTGATGGGCCTGGGCCTGGGCATGCTGGGCTTCGGCGCACGCCGCCGCGCCGCGAAACGGACCTAACACGTCATGCCATTGCCGCCGGGCGCGTGCGTCCGGCGGCGCTGCTCGACCGAACATGGTTGCCCATCTCCCCCCTTTCCTGCTGAGCGTGGCACGCCTGTGCGTGTGGCTGGCGCTGCTGTCGCTGATCCTCGTGCCGCTCGAACGCTGGCTCGCGCTCCGGCACAACTGCGTCACCGGCCGCAGGCTGGCGGCGGACATCGGCCTGTATTTTTTCAACAGCATCGTGCCCGCCGCGATCCTGAGCGCACTGTTCGGCCTGCTTGCCGTCGCCATCCGGTCGGTGCTGCCCGGTGCCCTGCATGCCGCAATGACGGCGCTGCCGTTCGCCGTCAAGCTGCCGCTCTCGTTCCTGATTGCGGAAACGGGCTTCTACTGGGGACACCGTTTGAGCCACCGGCTTCCCTGGCTGTGGCGCTTTCATGCGGTCCACCACGCCCCCGAGCATCTCTACTTCCTCATCAACACGCACGCCCATCCGGTCGACATGATCGTGACCCGGCTGTTCGGCATGACGCCCTTGTACGTGCTGGGCCTGGCGGGCACGGGCGCCGCCGGCAGTGGCGTGCCGGCCGCCGTCATCGTCCTCGGCACGGCATGGGGCTTCGTCATCCACTCGAACCTGCGCGTGCGCCTCGGCCCGCTCGAATGGCTGATCGCGACGCCCGCCTTTCACCACTGGCACCACAGCAGCCGCGCGCCGCTCGACCGCAATTACGCCGCGACCCTGCCGGTGCTGGACCGCCTGTTCGGCACGCACCATCTGCCGGCGCACTGGCCCGTGGCGTACGGGCTCGCCGACATCGCGCCGGCCGATCCGGCGCCCGGCGCCGACACCTGCCCGACCGCATCGACGATCATGCCGGCGGCGGCCGTGAGGCGTGAACCAGGCTAGGACTGTGCGCGGCACGCCATCAGCATGGACTTCGCTGAGGACAGCCATCGGGCACCTCGAACAATCTCCCCAACCGTGGCATGAGTTTGCTGGGTTTGGCGAGTGGGCAGAATAGCCGTCCAGGTGCGCCGCATGAACGAAGGAACGGCTCGCCTGCAGCGCTCACCATTCCTGCAGTTGAGCACCGCCGGCTTTGCGCGCTGGCTGGGCGGCGCGGTCGGCGCCATCCAGCCGTTCGGCAACTGGGGCCAGAGTTTCTGGGCCACTTTCCTGATCCTGCACCTGAGCAAGGACGTGCTGGCGCTCGGCATCGGCGTGTTCGACTTGCTGACCCGCGCACGTCTGTATCCGGCCTACCTGGCCGGCCTGGCCTGGAGCTTCGGCTGGCAAGTCCTCCACGT
>CAMLHI010000043.1 GCA_946479705.1 uncultured Oxalobacteraceae bacterium | reverse complement strand
GAAGCCGAACCGATCCAGCGAATCGTCAAGATCCGGCGCGACTACAACACCTGGGTGGCCAACGAAACCATGGAAGACTACGCGCTGCGCTTCACCCCGCGCGCCTCGCGCAAATGGTCGATCTTCCGCGTCTCCAACACCGCCTTCGGGGCGATTTCCTTCCTGGTGCTGGAAGCCATCGGCGGCACCATCGCCGTCAACTACGGCTTCATCAACGCCTTCTGGGCCATTCTGGCGGTCGGCCTGATCATCTTCCTGACCGGGCTGCCGATCAGCTACTACGCGGCCAAGTACGGGGTCGACATGGACCTGCTCACGCGCGGGGCCGGCTTCGGCTATATCGGCTCGACCATGTCGTCCTTCGTCTACGCTTCCTTCACCTTCATCCTGTTCGCGCTGGAAGCGGCCATCATGGCCTACGCGCTCGAGCTCTACCTGCACCTGCCGCTCTACCTGGGCTATCTGGTCAGCGCACTGGTGGTCATTCCGCTGGTGACCCACGGGGTGAAGCTGATCAGCTGGATCCAGATGATCAGCCAGCCGCTGTGGCTCGCCTTCCTGGCCCTGCCCTTCGTGGCCATCATCGACAAGCGCCCCGAACTGGTCACCGAGCTGCTGCACTACGGCGGCGAATCGGGCCAGCACGGCGCCTTCGACGTGCGCATGTTCGGCGCCGCCACCGCCGTGGGTGTTGCCCTGATTACCCAGATCGGCGAACAGGTCGATTTCCTGCGCTTCATGCCGGAAAAAACCGCGCAGAACCGCCTGCGCTGGCACCTGGGCGTGCTGATGGCCGGACCCGGCTGGATCGTGCTGGGCATCCTCAAGATGCTGGGCGGCACCCTGCTGGCCTACCTGGCGCTGCGCTCGGGGGTTTCGGCGCTGGAAGCGGTCAACCCCAACCAGATGTACCTGGCCGGCTTCTCCCAGATGTTTTCCAGCCCCACCGTGGCGGTGCTGGTGACGGCCGGCTTCGTGATCGTCTCCCAGGTCAAGATCAACATGACCAATGCCTATGCCGGCTCGCTGGCCTGGTCGAATTTCTTCGCGCGCCTGACCCACAGCCACCCGGGCCGCGTGGTGTGGGCCGTGTTCAACGCCCTGATCGCCGTGCTGCTGATGGAGCTGGACGTGTTCCAGGCGCTCGACAAGGTACTGGGCCTGTACTCGAACGTGGCGATCGCCTGGATCACGGCGGTGGTGGCCGACCTGGTCATCAACAAGCCGCTGGGGCTGAGCCCGAAAGGCATCGAATTTCGCCGCGCCTACCTGTACGACATCAATCCGGTCGGGGTGGGCGCCATGCTGCTGGCTTCGGTATTGTCGATCAGCGCCTTCAGCGGCCTGTTCGGTCCGCTGGCGCAAGCCTTCTCGGCCTTCATCGCGCTCGGCACCGCGCTGGTCGCCGCGCCGCTGATTGCACTATTAACGGGCGGACGCTACTATTTGGCGCGCACGCCGCACCATCTTGGCGCGGAACAACGCACCACAATGTGCAGCGTGTGCGAACGCGAGTACGAGTCGGACGACATGGCCCACTGCCCGGCCTACGGCGGCAGCATCTGTTCGCTGTGCTGCTGCCTGGACGCGCGCTGCCACGACGCCTGCAAGCCGCATGCCCGCTTCGCCACCCAGTGGGAAGCGGCGCTCAAGCTGGTCATGCCGAAATCGCTCTGGCCTACCCTGAGCAGCGGCCTGGGCCACTATCTGCTGCTGATGATGGTCACCCTGGCCTTCCTGGGCGGGCTGCTGGCCATGCTCTACACCCACGAACAAAGCCTGCTGGCCGGGCACGCCGACCCGCTGCTGGCGCCGCTGCGCATGGCTTACTGGAAGATTTTCGCGGCCCTGGCCCTGACCAGCGGCATCGTGGCCTGGTGGCTGGTGCTCACCAGCCAGAGCCGCCGCGTGGCGCAGGAAGAATCGAACCGCCAGACCGGCCTGCTCACGCGCGAAATCGAGCTGCACAGCCAGACCGACGCCCAGCTGCAGCAAGCCAAGAAGCAGGCCGACCAGGCCAACCAGGCCAAGAGCCGCTACATCGCCGGCATCAGCCACGAAATCCGCACCCCGCTCAACAGCATCCTCGGCTACGCCCAGCTGCTCGACAAGGACCCCGCCATCCCGGCGCACCGGCACCAGGCCATCCAGGTGATCCGCAACAGCGGCGAGCACCTGCTGTCGCTGATCGAAGGCTCGCTCGACATCGCCCGCATCGAAGGCGGCAAGTTCAGCTTCGACATCGACGCCATGGATTTCCCCGAATTCATCGGCCAGATCGTGCGCATGTTCGAGCTGCAGGCCGCCAACAAGGGACTGAGCTTTCGCTACCTGCCCAGCGGCGACCTGCCGCCCACCGTGCGCGCCGACCGCAAGCGGCTCGGCCAAATCCTCATCAACATCCTCGGCAACGCCGTCAAGTTCACGCGCGACGGCGGAGTCTGGCTGCGCCTGCACTACGCGCGCGAAATCTGCGCCATCGAGATCGAAGACAGCGGCCCCGGCATTCTCGACGAGGAAATCGAGCGCATCTTCGAGCCCTTCAGCCGCGGCAGCGCGGGCCTGCAGAGCAGCGCCGGCGGCACCGGACTGGGCCTGCCGATTTCCAAGATGCTGATCGGGCTGATGGGCGGCGAACTGACGGTGACGCGCGCGGCCAGCGGCGGCAGCATCTTCCGCATCCGCCTGCTGCTGCCGCGCGTGCACGACGCCGCGCGCGCGCCCGACGCGCCCGCCCTGGCCCGCACCGGCTACGCGGGCGCGCCGCGCAAGATCCTGGTGGTCGACAACGAACGGGTCGACCGCGAACTGCTGGTCAACATCCTGCAGCCGCTCGGCTTCGCCATGCGCGAAGCCGCTTCCGGCAGCGAATGCCTGACCGTGTTCGACGACTGGCAGCCGGACTTGGTGCTGATGGACCTGGCCATGCCCTTCATGGATGGCTGGGAAGCGAGTTACCAGCTGCGCGTGGTGCGCGGCTCCAGCGTGCCGATCTGCATCGTCTCGGCCAATGCCTACGACAAGGGGCTGGACAACCCGGCCGGCATCGGCGCGGCCGACTTCTTCGTCAAGCCGGTCAACGTCAGCAAGCTGCTCGACTGGATCGGCCAGCGCCTCGACCTGGCATGGACCACGGCCCCGGCCAAGGCCGTGCCGGCGAAAACCCTGGTGTGGCCGCCGCCGCACCAGCTGCGCGCCCTGCGCGACCTGATCGACCTGGGCTATGTGCGCGGTCTGCAGGCCAAGCTGGACGAAATCGCCGCGCTGGGTCCGCAATACCAGAGCGTCACGACCACCTTGCGCCAGTACGTGGCGCGCTTCGAACTCGATGCAATGTCACAATTTCTCGAAAGGGCTGAACGCCATGATGCCGAACCTGTCTGAGCGCCGCGGCAATGCGGTGGTGCTGATCGTCGACGACGCGCCGGAAAACCTGGCGGTGCTGCACGATTCGCTGGACGAAGCGGGCTTCACGGTGCTGGTGGCCAGCAGCGGCGAAGCGGCGCTGGCGCGCGCGCGCGACACCCTGCCCGACATCATCCTGCTCGACGCCGTCATGCCCGGCATGGATGGCTTCGCGGTATGCCGCCAGCTGCGCGCCGAAATCGCCACGCGCCACATTCCGGTGATCTTCATGACCGGGCTGACCGAGACCGAGCACGTGCTGGCCGCCTTCCAGGCCGGCGGCACCGACTACATCAACAAGCCGCTGCGCCAGAGCGAAGTGGTGGCGCGCATCGGCGCGCACCTGCAGACCGCGCAGCTGATGCACCAGGCGCGCAGCGCGCTCGACGTGTTCGGCAACGCCGTCATCGCCGTCACGCCCGACAACTGGCGCATCGTCTGGCAAACACCGCTGGCACGCGAGTGGATGCAGCGCTACCTGGCGCGCGAGACTGACGGTTCGGACACCCCGGCCCTGCTGAGCGCCTGGCTGGAAGCGGCGGCCATCGGGCCGGTGGCGCCGCTGAGCGTGGCGCACGGCACCAGCCGCCTGAGCTTTTCGATTGCCGGGCGCGGCGAACAGTGGATGGTGGTGCTGCGCGAAGAGTCCGACAGCGCGCAGCTGCACGCGCTCATGGCCCTGTTCAAGCTGACCCAGCGCGAAGCCGAAGTGCTGCACTGGGTCACGCAAGGCAAGACCAACCGCGACATCGGCGACATCCTCGGCACCAGCCCGCGCACGGTCAACAAGCACCTCGAGCATGTGTTCAGCAAACTCAACGTGGAGACCCGCACGGCGGCCGCATCGCTGGCCATGCGCAAGGTGCGCACGGCGCTGGCCGACATGGGGGCGGCGGCATAAGCATGAACGAGTTGCTTGTGGCCTGCTGAGCGGCAAAACCAAAGAATATTCGTCCCACCCCATCCCCGGGGTCTGTGCTCCCATTGTTACATCAGCTCGCCATGTGGCTTTCGCCGAATGAGGCCGGCGACCGGCGGGCTACCGACCTCATGTAACAATGGGAGCACTGACCCCGGGGTTCCGAATTTAATTCAGGTTATTTGCAGTGGGTTCAGGTTTGGCGCGGCACCGCTTGCGATTCTAAATCGCCAAGTGGCGCTTCACATCCTCGCCATCGATCTCGGCCGGTCCGCCGCCGAATGGCGGACGGTCACGGTCGAAACGCCACCCCTGATCAATGCCGCTAACTATCGAATCACCGTGAACCTGAGCGGCGCGGCCGCTATCGGCGGCGTGGCGCTGAGGTAAGAAATGTCGGCATTGCTGGCAGCGTGGCGTTTTCTATTGAATGCCGATCTGTTCAACCAGGAAACTTTCAATGTGCTGCCACAGGTCGATGCGGTTCTTCTGCGTTTTCCAATCGTCAACTGTTGATGTGTATTCCAGCCATTCGGCTTGGGCGTCGGCGGCCTTGAGCGCCTTGTACAGCGCCAGTCCCTGTTTGTATTCCTCTGCATCGTCATCGGCGCCGTAGGCAAGCAGCAGCGGCCGCTTGATCTCCTTGAGCCTGGCGGCGTCCGGATTGGAACGGTCCGTGGTCGGACCGGACCAGCTGATGCCGCACTTGAACATGTTGGCATCCTTGAGCAAGGCCATCATGCTTGCGTAGCCACCGTGGCCGGAGCCGGCGATGCACACCCGGGTTGGATCGGTATGGCCCTGCGCCACCGCCCATTTCACGGCATCGACGATGTCCTCCTGCATCGTGCGGTCAAGCTGCGTGGAGCCCGCGCTGAAATGGGCGCGGCCGAAGCCCCGCACGCCGCGCGGCTGCGGCTGCAGTACCGCGTAACCGCGCGAGGCGAGAAACTGTACCTCGGCGTTCCATTGGCGGCTTGCGTTGCGGAGATCGCGGTGTTCGCCGAGCAGCAACACCGTTGGCAGGTTTTTCTGCACGCGGCCATTTGGCAGGGTCAGGAAAGCCGGGATCGGCAAGCCGTCGCGCCCCTTGTAGCGCACCATCGACATATGGGCCATCTTGTCTGCGGGAAGGTCCGGCGTCGTTTCCCCAAGCAGAAGCTGTTCCTTGGTTTCCGTGTTGTAGAGGATGTAAGCATGGTTCTCGATGTCCGAAAAGTTGTCGATCAACACGTACGGTGTTTCGCTGGCGCGGGCGATCGAAAGATCGTTAGTCATGCCAGGCTGCAGCCGGTCGACCTCCTGCTGGATCGCCTTCATCCGCTCGTCGAACCAGATGGTGGTGTCGGCCTCGGTGACCGAGCGGAAGCCCAGCATTTTCCTTTCGCTGAGGATGAACGAGCCGTCGGCATCGTAGCCAGGGATACTGACCAGTGGCGTCGGCGCTATGGCATTCGTCGCCAGGTCGTAGCGGTAGATGCTTGACTCGTCCTTGCCGTTGCGTGAGCGGACGTAGAGTTGATCGTCCACGTACAGCACCGGTTCGAAGCGCTGCTCGCTATTCTCATCGCGCGCGTCGATCTGGCGCCAGTCATGCTTGGTGAGAAAAAAGGTGATGTTGCGCTGACCGCGCTTGACCGTGGCAATGCGCAGTTTGCCGTCGGCATCGACCAGCCACCTCTCAGCGCCGGCTGGCGCGCCGACCCGGTAGATTTTGCCAGTGCGCGTGTTCACGCGGACCAGTTCGGTTAAATTTGGATTGTCCTCTACGTAGCGAGAGACGACGAGGATCGATTCCCCTTGATCGAACGGAAAGCCGCAGAATGGCGAGGCGTCGCCACGTTCCACCACGTCGCTTTTGGAGAATGAACGCTTGGGCACGACCGTGGTTGACAGGTAGGTGCGGCTTTTGCCGTCGCGGTCGATCGCGTACAGGCCGGGCTTGCCGATGTCACCATCGTGATCGAGATTAATCAAGGAGAATGCCAGGCGTTGATCGTTGAGCCAGTAGAACACGTCGACGTCGGCGTTGGTGAAATTGACAAGCGGTGTCGATGTACGCGCCATGACATCGAATATCGTCAGCATGGTGCGGCCCTGCGGCGAGCGCTTGCGCACGGCGACAAAGCGGCCACTGGGCGAGAGCAAGGCGCCGGTGGTGTCGGCTCTTTTAAAGAAGGAGGAAATCGGAAGGGGCTTGCCGGGGTCCGCCATTGCGGCCAGCGGCAAGATAGCGCAGGCAAGCAGAACCAACGCGCGCAAGCTTAATTTCATTGTATTTTTGGGAAAATTTCAATCGTAGCTTAGACTGACGCCCCCTGCCACCTTTGCTTTGTTAACCCTCGGTGCTCCCATTGTTACATCAGTTCGCCATGTGGCTTTCGCCGAATGAGACCGGAGACCGGCAGGCTACCGGCCTCATGTAACAATGGGAGCACTGACCCTGCCCCCTGCGTTATAGCCCGATACTGCATTCACAAATTTCCCGATCGAGCACCTTGTCTGCAGCCACGCCAGAATAGGTCCTGCTTTCGGATGGCAACGACTGGACAAACCGCACGACATCGGGCGGTGGGACCGTGTAGTTCAAACTTATCGAGCCATCATCGTTCTGGCTTCCATGCTTGAGAAGCATCCGCAGCGCCGCCTTCCATGCAAGCAAGGTCGTGTCTTCGATTTTTCGGAAAAACTTCTTTGGCGCCAGCTCCTTGCGCGGTACCAATAGATAATCGACTGGCGCGACTACGACAGGAATACCGTCAGGCCAAACTGCAGCTGTCACCGTTTCGTCGCCGAGGTTGATAAACAGAATTCGCGGAACAAACTTCGCCTCGCCTACCTCCGCTTGAAGGCCAGAACGGGCCCGGTTCCATCGCCATGCCTTGTGCAAGGTCACAGTTGGCAGCTGGGAAGTTCCATGTTTGAACGTTTCGTCATTGAGGATGGCTCTGTAGCCGAATGCATTTCCGCAATTCCAGCCCGACAGGAATTTTTCTGCGACGTACACGCCCTCACCCATCCCCTCCGGTTGAGGATCGGAGACAAGCAGATCGAAATGCTGAACGAACGCGCGCACTTCAGGTTCGGCCTCCAAGGCGAAGTAACTCGGTCTGAAATAATTAATGTGGAATGCGATCGGAAAATGCTCTCCGCCCCCCTCATCGACAACGTCATCGTCGGTGTTAAGTTCAAACACAAAGTAGACCCCGGTGTCGCTATTGCCGTACACGGCTTGTGAGCCATCGCATTCGTAATTGGCGCGATCACGAAAATAGCGACTGAACCTTTCATCGCTGAAGTCTCCTTGTCGAGGCTTAAAGTAAAGGTCGTAGCTCATGTCGATTAAGGTAGGTCGGGGAGGAAAGTGGCGCGCTTGGGCGCATTCGCGCAGACCGTCGATCCAATGAATTGCAATTGTACGTCAGCAGTTGCCGCCGATCTTTTGAACGACCCGATCGTCGTATCACGTCCATCCGAGAGAATGGGGTATGTCGGCCAAAATTGGCGCTGCCTTGTGCGCTGGACGGGCGCACCTTACTACTTTACTGGCTCCATTGAGAACGTACCCAACAGGTCGCTTTGGCCTATGCCCAGGGCCCTGTACTTGCCCCTGACAGCCCGGCCATGGAACTTCCCGGATAAGAAAAGGTATGCGTCACAGACGCTGGTTCGACCGAGCGTGAGCACGCCATCGTCGAACCGGTAAGCCAGCGGTCCACTCAAGGGAAACAGGTCCGGGTTTCCCGACTTGGCATCGACGACCACGCGCTTCCAGGTGCCCGCCATGCACGAGGGCGCCGCTTCCTGCATGAAGCGGACCGTGGCCTGCGCCTCGACATGCCGCTTCGTGTCCGAGATCGTCAACCGCCACGGGCCATCGAGGTCGCGTGCCTCTGCCGCGCTGATGAAACGAGCCATGACAATGCATGGGAATACCTTGAATGGCGAAACGATGGGCATGGAAACTCGCCCAGTTGGGCGCGCAGGCGCGGGAATCCGATTCTACTTGAACGAGTCGATCGGCTGACCGGATCAAGCGTCAGGCCGCCACGTCGACTGGCGTCGAATGGCGCCCGGCATACTGCACCAGTACAACGGCAGCAGCGACTGGTCGAAAGCGGCCTCCACCGCTGCACCGATCGCAGTCCGGAAGGTTCGAACTGGCCTCCCAGCCATTGCTGGAGGTGAGGCCAAGATTTGATCGGCGCTAGTCAATCGGGACGCGGGCTGTACGCTACAATGGACACCTGATTGAAGTGGTGACATGGGCGAAGATGGTGGTCACATGGTTGAGCGCTTGGTAAACATGCTGACAGAAGTGCGAGCGCGTGCCGGGGACGATTTTTCCGGCATCGGGATCATCGTCTGCGACACGCCCAAGCGCTTGCCGGTTGTTCCCATTCGCCTGGCGAACGGTGGATGGCATGACAGCTCGACCGTCGACACGCTGCTCGACATATCTTCCATCCACAGCGAATTTCACGACGGCTTCCATGTCGTCTCCTCGGCGGGTCAACTGACGCTGGTAGCGCAATATTTTTCGCCGCCGATCGCGGCTGACGTGAAGATTGACCGCAGCAAGCGGTTCGGTGGCCGCTACCTCGCTGCCTTGTTCGGTTCCGCTTTGCCAATGGTCCGCGCCACCGGCATCGTGAGCAATGGCTTTGGCATCGCAATTTTTCAGAACGGTACAGAAACCTACTTCAAACCGGCCCTATGATTACGCTGCTCCCACTGAACCGTGTCATCGTTGGGATCTCCGTTTTCTATGGCATGCTGGTCGTCGTAATCGTCGAGCTTGTCGCAAGATTTTCGGACCAGCACAACTTTTATAGCAATGTGAAAATTGCGCTCAGCGCGTCCACCGCATTGAACCTGACCTTGCTGTTCGCTTTTCACGTTGGATGGAAATGGCTTTGGTCGAAATTTCCGGTCCTAAACTCCGTCTTGTTTCCTAACCTCGCCGGCAAGTGGAAGATGGTCATTCACTATGTCCTGAATGAGACGCCAGGCGAGGTCGTTGCCACAGCCACGATCAGGCAGGATTTCGTGAAGATCAGCATGGAAGTCGATTCGCCACGTTCGGACTCAAAGACCTTGATCGCGCAACCGAAGCGAGACCCGGAATCGGGTAGTCCCCTGCTGTACTACGTCTATCACGTCGAACCCAAGCGAGTCGGCGACAAGCCGGGCGATCCATACAACGGGTCGGCAACCTTGCGCTATTCAAATGAGCCGGTCGAGACACTGCGTGGCAATTACTTCACCAGCCAGGGGACGCATGGATATTTTGTTCTCACCCGGATCGGAACCAGCTAATTCAACAAGGCGCCACCGCACCGGACGGCGTTCCGCCCTATTCCTAAATCGCCAGGTGCCGCTTGACATCTTCCCCATCGATCTCGGCCGGCCCGCCACTGGCCACCACGCTGCCGCGCGAGAGCACCACGAACTGGTCGGCCAGCGCCTTGGCGAAATCGAAATACTGCTCGCACAGCAGGATGGCCATGTCGCCGCGTTCGCGCAGCAGACGAATCACCCTTTCGATGTCCTTGATGATGGACGGCTGGATGCCCTCGGTCGGCTCGTCGAGGATCAGTAGCTGCGGATCGGCCAGCAAGGCGCGCGCAATGGCCAGCTGCTGCTGCTGCCCGCCGGACAAATCGCCCCCGCGCCGCTGCAGCATGTCCTTGAGCACCGGGAACAGTTCGTAGACTTCCTCGCGGATCATCTTGGCCTTGCGCCCGCTCTTGACGGCCATGCCCATCAGCAGGTTTTCCTCGACCGTCAGGCGCGCGAAGATTTCCCGCCCCTGCGGCACGTAGGCGATCCCGGCCGCGGCGCGCTTGTGCGGCGACATTTTGGTGATGTCGCGCCCGTTCAGCACCACCCCGCCGGAGGATACCGGCAGCACACCCATCAGGCATTTCAGCAGGGTGGTCTTGCCGACCCCATTGCGTCCGAGCAGGGCCATGCACTCGCCCTTGCGCACCGACAGCGATACCCCGCGCAAGGTGTGCGAGGAGCCGTAGTATTGATTCAGTTGTGTCGCTTCGAGCATGATTACCTTCCCAGATACACTTCAATGACGCGCTCGTCGGACTGGACTTGCTGCATGGTGCCCTGCGCCAGCACCGAGCCTTCGTGCAGCACCGTCACCTTGCCCTGCTGGGCGATCTCGGTCACGAAACCCATGTCATGCTCGACCACCATGATCGAGTGCTTGCCGCGCAGTTCGTTGAGCAGTTCGGCGGTCCGCGCGGTCTCGGCGTCGGACATGCCGGCCACCGGTTCGTCGAGCAGGATCAGTTGCGGGTCCTGGATCAGCAGCATGCCGATTTCCAGCCACTGCTTCTGTCCATGCGAGAGCAGCCCGGCCTGGCGCCGCTCCTGCCCGTTCAGGCGGATCAGGCGCAGCACGGCGTCGATGCGGTCGGACTGCTCGGACGTGAGGCGCGCGAACAGGGTGGTGCGCACGCTCTTGTTCATCTTCATCGCCAGTTCCAGGTTGTCGAACACGCTGTGCTGTTCGAAGACCGTGGGCCGCTGGAATTTGCGTCCGATGCCGGCGTGGGCGATGCCGTGCTCGGTCATGCGCGAGAGATCCATGGTCTGGCCGAAAAACACCGTGCCGGAACTGGGCCGGGTCTTGCCGGTGATGACGTCCATCATGGTGGTCTTGCCGGCGCCGTTGGGACCGATAATGCAGCGCAGTTCGCCCACGGAGATATCCAGGCTCAGCTTGTTGAGGGCATTGAAGCCGTCGAACGAGACCGTGACATCTTCCAGGTAGAGGATGGCGCCGTGGCTGGTGTCCGGCTCGACGTGTTCGTTCAGTCTCATGCGGCCTCCTTGTCGGCTTGGGGAATGGCGGCGGCTTCGAGTTCCGGCGCGGTGGCAGCTTTGCGGCGATAATCGCGCAACAGGCCCATCAGCCCTTTTTGCATGAACAGGGTCACGCAGATGAACAGCAGGCCCAGCGCGAACAGCCAGAATTCCGGCAGCGCGGCGGTGAACCAGCTCTTCAAGCCATTGACGACAAAAGCGCCGACGATGGGGCCGACCAGGGTGCCGCGTCCGCCCACGGCCGCCCACACCACCATTTCGATCGAGTTGGCGGGCGACATTTCGGAGGGGTTGATGATGCCGACCTGGGGCACGTACAGCGCGCCGGCAATCGAGCACAGCACGGCCGAGACGGTCCACACGAACAGCTTGAACCACAGCGGGTCGTAGCCGATGAACATCAGGCGCGATTCGGA
>CAMLHI010000042.1 GCA_946479705.1 uncultured Oxalobacteraceae bacterium | reverse complement strand
CGCCCTTGCCGCCCGCGTCGCCCTTGCCACCGGCATCGCCCTTGCCGCCAACGGCGTCCTGCATCTGCTTCATCAGCTTCTTGAGCTGATTGTTTTCCTCGTCGTCATTGTCGTTTTCCGGATCCTTGAGCATCTCCAGGGCACGGTTGATCAGTTCCTTCATGGCTTCCTGGCGCTGATACGGCTGCATGCCTTTGTCGCCAGCCATCTTGGCGACGTCTTCTGTTGACTTGTTCTTCAGCTCGGCCTGGAAGTTGGCGCGCGGGCTGTCGCCACCGCCGGTGTTGCCGGTTGGGGCTGGGCCGTTCATGCCACTGGTGCGATCGATTGCCATGTAAATCTCCTTTAGTTGAGGGGTGTTTCGGAAAGAATATTTGCTTGCTGCGACGATAAGTGGTGGCGTAGCGAGAACGGTTCCATTGCCGCGCCGCATGCCCGATGGAACCGGAGTCTGTGTGCTGCCACTTACCCCTGTACCTGGTGCAAACCAGGCCCGTCCCGCAACCGCAACGTCATGGAGGAAGCAATCGTGTCGAACAATGCCAACCACAATGTGGTACTGAACAACATCCGCCACCTGGATGAGAAATACAAAAAGCTCGATGAGCGGCAGGGCGAATTCCTGCGCCGCCAGACCGCCGGGGAAAAACCGGACCCGAACGAATTCACCGAACTGCTGGTGAAGCAGTCGGTCACCGACTCGGCCATGACGGCGCAGTTCAATCTGTACCAGAAGCCGCTGAAAACCGTGCTGACGGACTCGCGCTAATACCATGCAGAACGATGACTTCGAGCAGCAGCTGCAGGGCCTGGCGCTGGACGAGCCGGTCACCATCGACGGCCAGGCCATGTTCCTGCGGGTCGGTCCGGACGGCGCCGAACTGGGCTTGCTGTTGCTGGAATCGGCCAGCGCGCGCCAGATCCGGGATGCCTTGCAGCTGGGCTTCCAGAGCGCCCTCGAGTTCGACGCCGGCTGGGCCCTGGCGGCGGACGGCAGCACCCTGGTGCTGAGCCAGTGGCTGCCGGACGCGCGCGACTGGGACGACGCGGCCGCGGCAATCGACCCCCTGCTGAACCAGGCCGAGCTGCTGCGTTCGCTGGTGAGCATCACCGGCGCCGGCCCCGGCGTGCGCCGCGACGAACGCTTTATTCGAAGCAAGATCATGGGAGTGAACCAATGAAGATGCCACGCATCGGGCTGGGATGGCTGCTCGCGGCCGTCGCCTACAGCATCCTGTTCTACACGCCGGCCTCGCACGCGGCGGTGCCAGCGGCCTGGAAGGAAACCGGCTTTGCGATCGAGCCGGCCGGCATGAAGCTGCGCCAGGTGCTCGAACAGTTCGGCCAGGTATATGAGGTGCAGCTGGCGCTGGGCGTGCCCAACGTGCCGATGAAGAAGGACAAGCTGCGCTCGGACGGCGGCGCCGAATTCCTCGACCGCCTGGCCCAGCAGTACCGCTTCCGCTGGTTCGTCTACGGCGACACCCTGCACATCGTGCCGCGCGCGGAAAACACTTCGCTGCGCCTGGAAGTGGGCGAGGACGCGGTGCAGGACGCCAAGGGCGTGCTGGTCGGCATGGGCCTGTACGACAGCCGCTTCGGCTGGGGCGAGCTGCCCGACGAGGGCGTGGTGGTGATCAGCGGCCCGCGCGAATACGTGCAGCTGGCGCGCGAGATCCTGCTGCCCGAGAAAGCCAAGATCGGCAAGAAGGATAAGCAGATCATGATGTTCCGCCTCAAGTACGCCAGCGCCACCGACCGGGTGATCAGCGCGCGCGGCAAGACCGAGACCATCCCGGGCATCAAGACCATCCTGGCCAGCCTGGTGCTGGAGGCGCCCGCCAGCAACATCGAGGATCCATCCACCCGCTTCGACCGCAACAGCCAGAAGCGTTCGCGCAAGCCGGACCTGGGCAAGGGCGAGGCCAAGGACTTGAGCAAGGTGCCCTTGCCGAGCTGGGGCGCCAAGCGCGGCGACGACAGCCGCCTGCCCCCGCCGGTCCCGCGCGCCGACGACGAGCGCGAGGAGCGCGCCGGGCGCGCGGCCACATCCACGCCGTCCGGCACGCCGGCGTCCAACCAGCCGCGCATCGAGGCCGACGCCACCCTGAACGCCCTGATGATCTACGACTACGCCAGCAAGCGCGCCATGTACCAGTCGCTCATCGACCAGCTCGACGTGATGCCGCAGCAGATCGAGATCGAAGCGCTGATCGTCGACATCGACCGCAGCAAGCTCACCGAGATGGGCGTCGAGTGGGGCGTGCGCAGCCCGCAGGGCAATGTGACGGGCACGATGAACAGCACCGGGGCCGAGTCGCGCGGCCTGGACTTGCCGCTGCCGGGCTCGACCCTTTTGATCAGCAACGCCACGCGCTTCTATGCCCGCCTGAAGGCGATGGAAGGCACGGGCGAAGCGCGCGTGCTGGCCACCCCCACCGTGCTGACCCTGAACAATGTGGCCGCCGTGCTGGACCTGAGCCAGACCCGCTACATGCCGCTGGTGGGCGAGCGCGTGGCCGACCTGGCCGACGTCACCGCCGGCACCATGCTGCGGGTGATCCCGCGCATCGTGCAGGACGGCCCCGACACCCGGGTGCGCCTGGAAGTCGACATCGAGGATGGCAACCTGGGCGACGGCAGCGCCAATTCGAACGTGACGCGCTCGACCATCAGCACCCAGGCCATCATCGACCTGCAGCAAACCCTGATGATCGGCGGCTACCGCGCCGAATCGCTCACCAGCCAGCGTCAGAAGGTGCCGCTGCTGGGCGATGTGCCGCTGTTCGGCAGGCTGTTTCGCAGCGAGGGACGCACCGAAAGCAGCCGCGAACGGCTGTTCCTGATCACGCCGCGCCTGGTCGGCTCGTCCGGCCAGGGCGTGGCGCCACCCGCGCGCAAGCGCTCCGAGCAGCCCGTCCGCCACGAGAGCGCGGCGCCCGCCAAGGCCGAGTCCGCGGCGCTGGCCAAGGTCGAGGCGGCGACGCCCGCCAAGGCCGAGCCCGCGCCGCTGGCCAAGGTCGAGCCGGCGACGCCCGCCAAGGCCGAGCCGGCGGCGCTGGCCAGCAGCGCGCCGCCAGCGCCCGCGGCAAGCAGCGCCCCCACCCTCCCGTTCCGGAAGCTGGCCCTGCCCACGCCGTTCGCCAGGGGCGCAAAATCGGCGCGCTCACGTTGCAGGAAAGAAACAGGGCTTCACATTTCAGCCATATAGGTATATAAAGAAAGCTTCAGTGCACATAATGTTGAGCTTTTATTACGTCAGCCCAGATTAACTGTTCAGTTGCGATACCAAGCACATAGACGACTCATGAAGGAAATCACCATGCATAGGGCAATTCACCGACAGTCGCCGCACCGGACCTGGTCCCTCACCCTGCTGGGCACACTGCTGTGCCTGGCCAGCGCCGCAAGCACCGCGGCGCCCCACGGCCGCGCAAGCGTGAAAACGTTTTCAAGTGCGCCCGTGGCATCCAGCCCCGTGCTCGGCCTGGACCCGGACGAGTGCGTGGAAGATTACGCTGACCTGATGGAGGCCATCACGGCCTCGGGCAGCCACCTGCATGCCGCGCCGGCCGAACTGGCCGGCGGCGGCGGATCGGGTGCGGAAGCGGCGCCCGCGCGGGCCATGCCCACCGTCTGGGAAGTCACCCCGGCCGACAAGACCCTCAACACCGCGCTGGCGCGCTGGGCCGCGCTGGCCGGCTGGCAGCTGGTGTGGGAACTGCCGGTCGACTACGCGGTGAGCGTGCGCACCGAAATTCGCGGCAGCTTCACCGAGGCCGTCGGCATGGTGGCCAAGAGCATGGACACCGCCGAAATTCCGATGAAGGCGATCTTCTACGAAGGTAACCACGTGCTGCGCATCGTTGCAAAAGGAACCGAATAATGCATCCCAAATTCTTAGCCAGCGCCGTGGCCGCGCTATTCCTGGCCGCCGGCTGCGGCGGGCTGACCCAGCAGGCCGACCGCCGCATCGACGAAGCCGGCGACAAGGTATCCACCCTGGTGCGCGACACCGGCCGCACCGCCCCCGGCGTGGTGGTCAAGTCGCCGCCCTCGGTGAGCCATGAAACCGGCATCTGGCTGGGCAAGGACGTGGTCAAGGTCAGCCAGGCCCAGCTGCCCGCCGTGTTCTACCAGGAAGCCACCTTCGACAAGACCGTCGCTTCGCTGGCGGAACTGGCCGAGCGCCTGAGCCTGCGCTCGGGCCTGCCGACCCGGGTCACGCCGGACGCGATGGCGGTGGCCGAGCAGGGCCGCGCCGTCTCGCCCACGCCGCCTGCCGCCAGTGGCGCCGGCGCCCTGCCCGGTCTGCCGGCCATTCCCCCCGGCATTCCCCGTCCCGGCGTCGGCGGTGCGGTCACCACCGGCCAGGCGGGCACGGCCGCGCCGGTGCGCATCTACTACGCCAACGGCAATTTCAAGGGCTTGCTCGACACCGCCGCGGCGCGCTTCGGCGTGTCGTGGAAATATGCCGAGGGCGCGATCCTGTTCTACCACACCGATTCGCGCACCTTCCAGATCAGCACCCTGCCGGGCGACTCCACCTTCACCGCCCAGGTCGCCAGCGGGGCCACGTCCACCGGCGGCGTCAACAGCAGCAGCGGCGGCGGCGGCGGCGGCGGCGGCGGCGGCGCCAGCAACGGCGTGAGCTCGAACAATATCCAGAACACCGGGGTGGCCTCGCGCCTGTCGGTCTACGGCAGCATCGAAAGCGCGGTCAAGGCCATGCTGTCGGCGCACGGCAAGGTGGTCATCTCGCCGGCCACCGGGTCGATCACCGTGGTCGACACGCCCGACACGCTCGAACGCGTGGCCAGCTATATCGACAATGAAAACAAGACCCTGGCGCGCCAGGTGATGATCAATGTGACGGTGCTGTCGGTCAACCTGTCCGAAGACGAGAACTACGGCATCGACTGGAAGCTGGTCTACAGCACCCTGCAGGCCAAGTATGGCCTGAGCAGCGCCCTGCCGCACAACACCGAAGCGAACCAGCTGTTCGCCGGCATCGTGGGCAATTCGCGCTTCGCCGGCAGCAATGCCATCATCGAAGCGCTGTCCAAGCAGGGCAAGGTGCGGCGCCAGACCACCGCCTCGGTGGTGACGCTCAACAACCAGCCGGTGCCGGTGCAGGTGGCCAAGCAGACCTCCTACCTGCAATCGTCGCAGACCACCGTGGTGGCCCAGGTCGGCACCACCACCACCCTGGTGCCGGGCACCATCACCTCGGGCTTCAACATGAGCATCCTGCCGCACGTGCTCACCAACGGCACCGTACTGCTGCAGTTCTCCACCGATATCTCCTCGCTGCGCCGGATCCGCGAAGTCCAGAGCGGCAACAGCAAGATCGAGTCGCCCGAAGTCGATACCCGCAACTTCCTGCAGCGCGTCTCGCTCAAGTCCAACGAAACCCTGATCATCAGCGGCTTCGAGCAGACCGACGACAATGTCGACCGCTCCGGCGTGGGCGACGCCCGCAATCCGCTGCTGGGCGGCGGCATCAAGTCCGGCACGAGCAAGGAATCGATCGTGATCCTGATTACCCCAACGACCGTCGGCAGCTGAGGCGGCGGGGGACCTGACATGACGATCTACATCACCCACATCGACAAGCACAAATTCGTTTGCGGCCTGTTCTGGCAATCCTTGTCGCGCCCGCGCGAGCTGGTGCGCGAAGCGCGCGAGCTGGCCAGGAAGATCGATTCGGACCTGCTGGTGCTGCGCACCGACCAGTCCACCGCCCAGGCCGGCTTTGCCCACACCAACGAGGGCGCGCGCCGCGGCATGTTTTCGCTCGGCGCGATCGTGTCCAAGACCCTGGCCATCGAGGGCGCGGTCTACGACGGCGAAAAGCAGCGCGTGCACAACTGGCTGGCCGCGCTCAAGCTGCCGGACGGGCACTGGGCCTATTTCGCCGTGCGCGACGCCAACTTCCTGCCCAACGGCGACTTCGCCGGCACCAAGGAAGAAGTGCTCGAACGCCTGCACGGCGACTATGGCCTGGGCGGCTGGAACGTGGTCATCGGCGACCAGGAACTGGCCGACTACGGCTTTCACAATTTCGAAGCGCGCAGCATCGAAAGCCTGATCCCGCACCGCAAGGATGGGCGCATCCGGGTGCACCGCTGGTGGGGCTTGCAGCACCTGCACACGCGCCGCCCCTACTGGCCGATGGCCGCCGCGGCCGGGGCCACCGCCGCCGTGCTGATCGGCCTGCAATGGCAGCAGCACCGCAAGGCGCAGGAAGAGCGCGAACGCGAGGCCGCCATCGCGGCGGCGCGCCAGCAGATGCTCAACCTGGCGCCGGCCTCGGTGCAAGTCTCGCCCTGGGGTGCCAAGGCTGGCGCGCTCCCGACCGCCCAGGCCTGCGCCGAACATCTGATGTACCTGGCCCCGGGCGGCTGGCACCTGGACGAGTACGTCTGCAGCGGCGAGCAGGCGCGCTACAGCTGGTCGCGCCAGGGCTCGACCCTGGGCTTCCTGCGCGTGGAGGTGCCGGCCGCCGAAGCCGACCTGAGCGGCGAGAAAGCCAGCTATGCCGAACCGCTCAAGCTCGAGCGCAAGCCGGCCGAGGCGCTGCTGGGCCAGCGCGAACTGATGGAACCGATCTTCGCCCAGCTGCAACTGATGGGGGTGCCGTTCACCGTGGCGGCGGGGGCGCCGCTGGCCCAGGCCCCCGGCGCGCCGGCGCCCCCGTGGCACACCTACACATTCAAGCTCGTTCCCGGCGCCCTGCCGCCGGTCACGGTGGCAAGCGTGCTCGACAAACCGGGCGTACGTATCGACCAGTTGTCATACCGCGGCGGTCAGTGGTCAATTGAAGGAGTGATGTATGTCAAATAAATTTCAACGCACGGTCGCCCTGGCGGCACTGCTGGCCTGCGGCGCGGCCTGGGCCGATCCCACCGCCGACAAGCTGAGCCAGATCGAAGTGGAAACCCTGCTGCTCAAGGCGCGCGAAAAGCAGCTGGACGTGCAAGCGAGCATCTTGAGCAAGCAAAACGAGATCGCCACGCGCCAGAACGCCATCAACCAGATGTCGCAGACGCCCACCCCGGGCGACCCGGTGGTGCAGGGCGTGGAAGGCTTGAACGGCGCCATGTACGCAACCTTGCTGCTGAGCGACGGCAGCATCGTCGACGCCCAGGCCGGCGACGTGCTGGCCGGCGGCCTGCGCGTGGTCTCGGTGGCGCCGGGCAGCGTGATCGTCCAGAAGGGCAAGCGCAAGCGGGTGCGGCTGGCGCTCAATGCCCCCAAGCAGGCCGCCTTCAATCCCAACCTGCCCTCGACCGGGCTGATGCTGCCGCTGCCGCTGCCGGCGGCCGCGCCCAAGGCTGCCGGGGCGCTGCGATGAACCGCATGGCCCTCAGGGCGGTCGAATCCGATACCCAGCGCGCCAGCGGCGACTTCAGCGGCGTCGCCGTGGTCAGCCAATCCGGCGTCTTCGAGGCCAGCGGCGAAGAGAAAAAGCTGCTGTGCCTGCTGAGCGACGGCCGCTTGCTGGTGGCCGAGGGCCAGTGCCTCAATCCGCACGTGCTGTCCTACCAGGCGCGGCTGGAAAAAATGCACCGGCCCTTCCAGGTGGTGTTCACCCGCATCGAAGCCATTTCGCGCACCTACCAGATGGCCCTGAGCGGCAACAGCGAGCGCCACCAGGAACACTCGATGATGCAGGTGACCGCCAAGGACCTGCTCAGCCGGGCCTGCGGCGCGCGCGCTTCCGACATCCACATCCGCGTCAAGAAAAGCTGCACCGAGATCCTGTTCCGCATCCATAACGACCTGGTGCCCTCGGGCAGCCAGACGCGCGAATACGGCGAGCGCCTGCTGGCCACCCTGTACGGCGCCATGACCTCGGTGTCCGACAATTCGTACAAGCCGATGGAGCGCCAGGACGCCGCCATCGCCGACCGCGACAAGCTGCCGCCCAAGCTGTACGGCGTGCGCATCGCCACCGCGCCCACCAGCGAAGGCATGGTGATGGTGCTGCGCCTGCTCTACAACGACGCCGGCGACAATGTCGACCTGCGCCCGCTCGGCTTTTCGGCCGGCCACGCGGCCATGCTGCACCAGCTCAAGGAGCAGCCGGTCGGCATGAACATCATCAGCGGCCCGACCGGCTCGGGCAAGTCGACCACCCTGCAGCGCATCCTCAGCGGCGAGATCCTCGAAGCGGACGGCAAGCTGCACGTGCTGACCGTGGAAGACCCGGTGGAATACCCGATCGAGGGCGCGGTGCAGACCGCCGTCACCAACGCCAGCACCGAAGCGGACCGCTCGCGCCAGTTCGCCGCCGCCATCTCCAACGCCATGCGGCTCGACCCGGACGTGATCATGATCGGCGAGATGCGCGACGCCGCCTCGGCCCAGAATGCCCTGCGCGCCTCCATGACCGGGCACCAGGTATGGACCACCGTGCACGCCAACAGCGCCATGGCCATCGTCGACCGGCTGGTCGACCTGGGCCTGCCTTTGAGCCTGGTGGCCGACCACACCATCATCACGGGCCTGATCAGCCAGCGCCTGGTCAAGGTGCTGTGCCAGCACTGCAGCCGCCCGCTGAGCGAGCACGTGAATGAACTGCCCGGCTGCGCCTATGCGCGCGTGCGCCTGGCGGTCGGCAGCGCCCTGCCCAAGGTGCGCATCGCCGGCGCCGGCTGCGCGCACTGCCGCCAGCAGGGCACCACCGGGCGTTCGGTGATCGCCGAAGTGATCGTCCCGGACGACCAGTTCTTCAAGTTCATCCGCGCCGGCGAAAAGACCGCGGCGATGGCCTACTGGGTGCAGGAACTGGGCGGCAAGACCATCCGCGAACACGCCATCGAGAAGGTCGCCGCCGGCCTGGTCGACCCGCGCATGGCCGAGAAAGTGGTGGGCCATCTGGCCACCGTGTCGGCCCAGGAAGTGGTGCGCCATGCCATGGAGGCGTTGCGTGCAAATTAATCTCGTCCGCTGGTGGGCCAAGACCCAGTTCACCGAATCGGTGCGCGTGCGCCTGTACCGCAAGATCGCCAAGATGCTGGCCAACGGCCTGCCGCTGCTGAGGATCCTCGAAGAGCTGCGCGAGCGCGCCTCGCACAACGGCAAGAAGCCCGACGAGCCGCTGGCCATCGTGCTCGACGACTGCCGCCGCGTGGTGCAGAACGGCCGCATGCTGGCCGAGGGCCTGGAATGGTGGGCGCCCAAGACCGAGCGCATGATCCTGCTGGCCGGCGCCCAGTCCGGCCACATGGAAGCGGCCCTGCTGGCGGTGATCGACGTGGTGCAGGCGCAGCGCCGCATCAAGTCGGTGATCCTGGGCGGGCTGGCCTATCCGGCCGCGATCCTGTCGCTGATCCTGGTCTACGTCTACCTGTTCGGCACCAAGGTCATTCCCGAGTTCACCCGCATCGTCGATCCGGCCGGCTGGCACGGCGCGGCACGCTCGCTGTACGTGATGTCGGTGCTGGTGCAGGACTGGATGCTGTACGTGGTGGCCGGCATCGCGCTGGTGCTGGCCGTCGTGGTGGCGGCCATGCCGCGCTGGCGCGGCAACCTGCGCATCTTCTTCGACCGCTTCGCGCCCTTCTCGATCTACCGGCTGGTGGTCGGCAGCGGCTTCCTGCTGGCCTTCTCGGCCCTGCAGTCGGCCGGCATCACGGTGGAAAAGTCGCTCAGCCGCCTGTCCGACCTGGCCGACCCGTGGCTGCGCGAGCGCCTCGACGGCGCCCTGCTGGGCGTGCGCTCGGGCCTGAACTGCGGCGAAGCGCTGCGCAATGCCGGCTACGGCTTTCCCTCGCAGGAAGTGGTCGACGACCTGTGCGTGTACGCCGAATACCGCGGCTTCGGCGAAGCGCTCAAGCTGATGGCCGACGAATGGATGGAAGAAGGCATCGAGCAGGTCTCGGTGCAAATGAAAGTCTTGAACGGATTGTCGATCGCCACCCTGGCGATCGTGATTGGCTGGCTGGTGACCGGATTTTTCGGCATCCAGCATGAAATTGCAGCATTGACCCGAGCAGTACATTAACCCCCTCGTCATTGGAGATTCACATGAAACAAGCCAAACCACACCTGACCATCGTACCCGCCCAACTGGGCCGCCAGCGCGGCGCTTCCCTGCTCGAGGGCATCGCCTACCTGGGCATCGCCGCGCTGGTGGTGCTGGGCGCGGTATCGCTGCTGACCAATGCCTTCGGCAGCGCCAAGGGCAACCAGACCACCGAGGAAGTGGTGGCGATGCGCACCGCGGTGCGCAAGCTGTTTGCCGGGCAGGCCTACACCAACGGCACGATCCTGGGCAACCTGCTGACCGCCAACGCCATTCCGAACACCCTGGTGCGGGTCGCCAACGGCGGCGTTAACAATTCCTGGGCTGGCGCGGTGACCGTCGCCGGCAACGGTACCAGCCAGTTCACCATTACCTACAATAACGTGCCACAGGATGTGTGCATGAGCGTCGTCAGCGGCGCCAACGGCTGGACCCGCATCAGCAATGCCAATGGCGCCAACCCAGTGGCCGCCTTCCCGGCCACCATGGCCGATGCGGCCACGGTTTGCGGCGCGGCCAGCAATGTGCTGGAATTCACCGCAACCTGATCGGCTGTCCATGCCTTCGACTTCCTCCAAAGCGGACGCGGCGACAGCGGGCAAGGTCAGGGAACTGGAGTTTTCCGATCTCTACCTGGGCCACCCCGAACTGCGCGACCGCCTCTCGGACGTGCCCGGCGCGGCGAGCAATCCGGCGCTGGCCGGGGCGGCCCTGCGCGCGGATCTGGCGCAGCTGACCGACGCTTGCCTGGCCCAGCGTGCGCGCGCGCCGGACGACTGCGAGTTCAAGGTCGCCTACGATGGCATCACCTACCGCGTCTCGACCATGCCGGCGCAGGGAGGCGATGTATTCGTGGTGCGCCGCATCGCCGGCGCGGTGCATACGCTGGCCGAGCTGGGCATCCCGCAGGCCTACATCCGGCGCATGATGCTGCGCGGCCTGTCCGGGCTGTTCATCGTGTCGGGCGCGATCAAGTCGGGCAAGACCATGACCGCCGGCGCCATGCTGCGCGACCGCCTGTGCGCCCATGGCGGCGTGGCGGTCACCGGGGAAAACCCGATCGAGCTGCCGCTGCAGGGCATCCACGGCCACGGCCTGTGCTTCCAGACCGTGCTGCCCTGCGAGCCGGGCCAGATGGCCCACGCCATGCGCAACATCATGCGCTGGCGCGCCGGCACCATCCTCATTGGCGAGATCCGCGACGAGGAAAGCGCCACCGCGCTGCTCAAGGCCAGCTTCAACGGCTACCTGGTCATCACCACCATGCTGGCCGAGGACGTGGTGCAGACCGTGACGCGCCTGAACGCCCTGCTCGACGAGCGGCGCGGCCCGGGCAACGCGCGCGCCCTGCTGGCCGACGGCCTGCTGGGCGTGCTGCACCAGCAGATGGTGGGCGGGGCGCGCCAGGCGCCCAAGCTGGAAACCGAGTTTCTGTTCCTGAAGGACGCGGCGGCCACCCGGGCCGTGCTGCGCAAGGGCGAATTCGAACTGCTGACGACCGAAATCCGCAGGCAGATGACGGGAATGATCGGCGAACACGCCACCGCGCGCAGGCATGCGCCGGACTGACCAGGAGAGGCCCGTATGTGGAGTACAGTAATCGTCGTCGTG
>CAMLHI010000041.1 GCA_946479705.1 uncultured Oxalobacteraceae bacterium | reverse complement strand
ATGCCAAATGGGCGTTTTAACAACGCAGCATTGTAACAGATGCGACTTTACTACCCCGCGCTCAACAAGAAAGTCGTGCAATATCAATAACTAATTTGAGATCATTATGCCTTGAATTCATGCGCGCACGGTTCCGCATTACGGTTTGTTACGTGTGTATTGAGATGTATTGAAGTGTGCGCAATTGGTCGCAAAATCGGGCGCCACCATGAAAAAAGCGGCCAGTTCCGCGGGGAACCGGCCGCCTTTGGGACGCCGCCGCTCAGGTTCTCAGCGCTCCGACACCGCATCGACCACGCACAGCGCGGTCATGTTGACGATGCGGCGCACCGTGGCCGACGGGGTCAGGATGTGCACCGGCTTGGCGCAGCCGAGCAGCACCGGCCCGATGGCGATGCCGTTGCCGGCCGCCGTCTTGAGCAGGTTGTAGGCGATGTTGGCGCTGTCGATATTCGGCATGACCAGCAGATTGGCGTCGCCCTCCAGGGTCGAATGCGGCATCATCTGGCGACGCAGCTTGGCGTCGAGCGCCGCGTCGCCATGCATTTCGCCATCGACATCCAGGTCCGGCGCGCGCTGCTGCACCAGCGCCAGCGCCGCGCGCATCTTGCGTGCCGATTCGCTGTTGGAACTGCCGAAGTTCGAGCTCGACAGCAGTGCCGCGCGCGGCACGATGCCGAAGCGGCTCATTTCCTCGGCCGCCAGCACGGTGATCTCGGCCAGCTGCTCGGCGCTCGGGTTCTCGTTGACGTGGGTGTCGACGATGGCCATCTGGCGTTCCGGCAGGATCAGGAAATTCATCGCCGCGTAGACATTGGCGCCGGCGCGCTTGCCCAGCACCTGGTCGATGTAGTGCAGGTGCAGATTGGTGGCGCCGAAGGTGCCGCAGATCATGCCGTCGGCATCGCCCTTGTGGATCATCATCGCGCCGATCAGGCTGTGGCGGCGGCGCATTTCCAGCTTGGCGTATTCCTGCGTCACGCCCTTGCGGTTGGTGATCGCGTAATAGCTCTGCCAGTAGTCGCGGTAGCGCTCGTCGAAATCCGGATTGATGACGTCGAAATGCTCGCCCAGCTTCAGGCGCAGGCCGAAGCGCTCGATGCGCTTTTCCAGCACGCTCGGGCGGCCCACCAGGATCGGCCGCGCCAGCTTCTCGTCGACCACCACCTGCACCGCGCGCAGCACGCGCTCTTCCTCGCCTTCGGCGTAGACGATGCGCTTGAGCTCGGGCGGCGCGGCCTTGGCCATGGCGAACAGCGGCTTCATGAAGGTGCCGCTGCGGTAGACGAATTGCTGCAGCTGGGCCGCGTAGGCTTCCAGGTCGGCAATCGGACGGGTGGCCACGCCCGATTCCTCGGCGGCCTTGGCCACGCGCGGCGCGATCTGCATCAGCAGGCGCGGATCGAAAGGCATCGGGATCAGGTATTCAGGACCGAAGGACAGGTTGCTGATGCCATAGGTGGTGGCGACCACGTCGGACTGCTCGGCATGGGCCAGGTCGGCAATTGCGTGCACGACGGCAATTTCCATCTCGCGCGTGATGGTGGTCGCGCCACAATCGAGGGCGCCGCGGAAGATGTAGGGAAAACACAACACATTGTTGACCTGATTCGGATAATCCGAGCGGCCAGTGGCAATAATCGCATCGTCGCGCACCGCCTTGACGTCTTCCGGCAGGATTTCCGGATGCGGATTGGCCAGCGCCAGGATCAGCGGATTGGGCGCCATCTGCTTGACCATGTCTTGCTTGAGCACACCGCCGGCCGACAGGCCGAGGAAAATGTCGGCGCCCGGCACCACTTCGGCCAGGGTGCGCAGCGGGGTGTCCTGGGCGAAGCGTTCCTTGTCCGGGTCCATCAGCTCGGTGCGGCCCTTGTAGACGACGCCGGCCAGGTCGGTCACGAAAATGTTTTCGATCGGGAAGCCGAGGTCGACGATCAGGTCCAGGCAGGCCAGCGCGGCCGCGCCGGCACCGGACACCACCAGCTTGCATTCGCGGATATCCTTGCCGACCACCTTCACGCCATTGAGGATGGCGGCGCCGACGATGATGGCGGTGCCGTGCTGGTCGTCGTGGAAGACCGGAATCTTCATGCGCTCGCGCAGCTGGCGCTCGATATAGAAGCACTCGGGCGCCTTGATGTCTTCCAGGTTGATGCCGCCGAAGGTCGGTTCCAGCGAAGCGATGATGTCGACCAGCTTGTCGGGATCGGATTCGTCGATTTCGATGTCGAACACGTCGATGCCGGCGAACTTCTTGAACAGCACGCCCTTGCCTTCCATCACCGGCTTGGAGGCCAGCGGCCCGATATTGCCCAGGCCCAGCACCGCGGTGCCGTTGGAAATGACCGCCACCAGATTGCCGCGCGCCGTGTACTTATAGGAGTTGGCCGGATCCTTGACGATTTCCTCGCAGGGCGCCGCCACGCCGGGCGAATACGCCAGGGCCAGGTCGCGCTGGTTGAGGAGTTGCTTGGTGGGCGTGACGCTGATCTTGCCGGGACGGGGGCACTCGTGGTACTCGAGGGCTGCCTGACGCAGTTGCTGACGCAGCTCTTCTTTCTTGTCTGATGACGAATCCATGCTGATGGGGCCTTCCAATTGATGCGGGGAGGCCCATGATTCTAGCAGACGATAAGTTGTTGACCATTACGTAATTTCACCTACACCGGTTCGAGTGGCGAAATCCGCCGATTTTTCATCGCAACGATGAGAAAAACTATCGCATCAATTTAAACTATCAATTTTCACGATCAATTTATTTTAGCTATGATTCTTCCATCGCAACCGCACTGGGAGAACAGCATGGCCAGCAACATCAAGTCCGTCACGATCGAGAACCTCGAAGCCGCCTTCGCCGGCGAATCGATGGCCCACATCAAATACCGCTACTTCGCCAAGCTGGCCCGCGCCGCCGGCGCCATCGAGGTGGCCGAAGCCTTCGAGGCGACCGCCGACCAGGAAGTCATGCACGCTTTCGGCCATCTCGACCTGCTCTACCCGAAAGACCGGATGACCCCGGCGCGCGCCCTGGAAATCGCCATCGAGGGCGAGACCTACGAATACACGGAGATGTATCCGAAGTTCCGCCACCTTGCCATCGAGGAAGGCAACAGCGCCGCCGTGGCCGAGTACGACGAGCAGATCGAGGAATCGAAAGTGCACGCCGCCCAGTTCAAGCGCACCCTGGAAATCGCCGCCAAGCGCTTCGCCGCGCTGGCCAATGTCGAAGAGCGCCACGCCAACCACTACAAGGCCGCGCTGGACAAGCTCAACGCCGCCTGAACCCATCACCACGATAAGAAAGCGAGGACCACCATGAAAACCTACCAATGCATCGTATGCGGCTTCATCTACGACGAAGCCATCGGCATGCCGGACGAAGGCATCGCCGCCGGCACCCGCTGGACCGACATTCCCGAAGACTGGGCCTGCCCCGACTGCGGCGTGGCCAAGTCCGACTTCGAGATGGTCGAGCTCTGACATGGGCGCCGCTCCCATCGTCATCGTCGGCGCCGGCATGGCGGCCTACGGCCTGGCGCGCGAATTTCGTAAGCTCGACAAGGCAACGGCGCTGCTGCTGGTCTCGAGCGACGCTGGAAGCGCCTATGCCAAGCCAATGCTGTCGAATGCATTCGCCTTGGGCAAGCACGCGCCGCAGCTGGTTTCGCAGAGCGCCGAGCAGATGGCCGCCCAACTGGATGCGACCGTGTTGACACGGGTGCGCGTCAATGCCATCAACCATGCCGCCCGCCGCATCGAGACCAGCCACGGGTCGATCGGCTACCGGCAATTGGTGCTGGCCCTGGGGGCCGATCCGATCCGCGTGCCCTTAGGTGGCGACGGGACTGCCGACGTCATCTCGGTCAACCACCTGGACGACTATACGCTGATGCGCGGCCGGCTGGCCGAGGCCGGCGCGGGCGCGCATGTCGCGATCCTCGGCGCTGGCCTGATCGGCTGCGAATTTGCCGACGACTTGGTCGCCGGCGGCCACCGCGTCACGCTCATCGATCCCAATCCGCGTCCGCTGGCGGCCTTGGCGGCACCGAGCTTGTCGGCCGCGCTGATGCAAGCGTGGCTTCCCCATCCGATCACGCTCAGGCTGGGGACCACCGCCAGCAGCGTGGAACGGCGCACCAAGGGTCTGCGGGTGGTCCTGGCCGACGGCAGTGCGGTCGATGCCGACATGGTGCTCTCCGCGGTCGGACTGCGCCCATCGGTCGCACTGGCACAGCAGGCGGGGCTGGCGACCCGGCGCGGCATTGTGGTCGACGCTTTCGGGCAAACCAGTGCGTCCGATATCTACGCATTGGGCGACTGCGCCGAGTACAGCACTGCGGCAGGCGGCGCCGTGCTGCCCTATGTTGCTCCCCTGCTCGCGGCGGCGCGGGCCATCGCGGCGACCCTCGCCGGCGTCCCCACGGCCATCGCGCTGAAGGCCGAAGCGGTCATCGTGAAGACACCGAGCCTGAAGCTGGCCCTGGCGCCGCCATTACCTGGCAGCCGTGGCGAATGGGTCAGCGAGGTCGACGAGGAGCGCACCGTGGCCCGCTTCATCGACGAGCACGGCATTTTGCGCGGCTTCGGGCTGTCGCACCATACTCCGGCGCTGCGTCAGGACCTTGCCGCAGCGCTGGGCAAGGTGGCGGCGGACGGATGATGCCCGCCCTCAGGGCGCGCTCATGCTGAACGCGCTGCCGGCCCATGGCGAGCACGACTGCCCGGTGGGCGGGGATGCGCTATCGTAGCGATTGGTGGCGCCACGGTTGATGCCGCTGGTCGTGGCGCCGGTCGGCGCGCTGGTCGCATTGTTTGCCAGCGCGAGCGATGTACCGTTCTGAAAATGCTCCTGAGGTCTTAGTTCGTTGAACAATAAATCGCGCGAAATCGGCCAGAGGCAAGGAGCACAGCAAGACCGGGCCTTGCGCGCACTGGCGACGCGGCATCTGGCCGATTCTCGCGTGATTTATTCAAGGAATCTGCAATTCAGGACACCAGGCGGCGCGGACACAAGCCGCTTCGCGCGCCGCAGTCCGAGTGCGCGGCCGGCTAGGCCGACCGTCAGCTATGCTCACGCCGAGTTTGCTGGCGCGGTAATCGGCTGAGCCACCACCACACCAAGGATTTTCGGTATGCCGGAGGTATCGGTGATGGTAATGGAAGCGGTTTCTCCGCTGCTGGACCAGCCGGAAGTGGAGCTGCCGCCATTGGCCCCGTCGATCCGGAAAGGGCCGATGCTGATGCCGCCCGCGGCCGACCATGCGCTGGCATGGGATTTATAGGTTGCTCTGGAAATGGTGACCGTGATGGACGGGTTGTACATGACTACCATGGCGGTCTTGACCAAGGGCAAAATGCCGCCCTCGCCGAACATAAACGTGTCCGTTGACTGGCCGTTTTTGAATTCACTACTACCCGGCAAGTACACGCCATTGGCCAGCGCGGTGACGGGCGAGAACCAGCGGTCCGGCGTAATAGCGATCGTGGTCATGGCCGCTGTGATCGAAATCGACAGGTTCGTATCGGTATAGAACTCGTCGGTCGACTGCCACTGGCCGCTCGCCTGCAGGCTAAAGAAATCGTCCGGGATCTCGACTGAGCCCTGGGCCCAGGTATTGCTAAAATCATAGGCTGCTTGGGAATTACTGTAGGAAATCGTTACCTGCTCCGCCCCCCCGGACACGCTGTCGACCCACGCCGCGCTGGTCATCGACAAGTTCCAGTTCGGTACCATCGGAGAGCTGCCCCCATTGTCGAAATTTGCAAAATATGCCTGGTTCGTGCTTGCTTTCTGAGCATTCGCAAGGTTCGCATCGCACTGGGCCACCAGCAATTGGTAATCGTTGGTTTCCGTGGTCAACTCGGTGCGCGCTGCAGCGATTGCCGACTGGAAGGACAGTCCGTCTTTCGTCAGCCAGGTCGCAAAGTCGGGAACGCCAGCGCTGACATAGGGATCTTTGCCATAGGCGACATGCGCATCGTTCACCGCCTTGGTGTACTGGTTCTGGGCAGCTTGAACTTCTTGCTGGGCTTGCTCGATCGTCTCCTTCAGGGCGGGCGGCGGGCTGGGCGACAGGAAGTTCAGAAACTGGCCGTAGGCGACATCGAACAAGGCGTCGGTCGACTGGTAAGTCCCGGCGGCACTCCACCTCGGGATGACCGAACAAAAGTTGTATTGCGCAGGATCGATGAAGCCGTCATCGGCTTCCCAGTTCCACGTTACGCCCGGCATCATCAGCTGGAACGAGTCCGCATTCAGGCCAAGCGGCGCGAGCATCTGCCCATACAGACGGGCGTAGGCGTCCTGCACCGTGGTTTTGTGCGCCGCTGAAAGGTGCGGCGTGTGGTGGGGATGGTCCTTGTGATGTTTGCTTGGAGCTAATTTGTGAGCACGGTCGTTCATGATGGTCTCCAGATGCCGGGGAAGGGCGGTTAAATTGACAGGATTGGAAGCGGGCGTTTCCAGGCGCCGCCCTCCTCTAACTCAAGAAGCGTGCCAACGAAAAAAGCCGCACATCGGCCGAAAAGACCAACTGTTTGCCTCTGCTACAGGGCGGTTGACATGTAATGTCCTCCATTTGCATGTCAACAGCCACTGGTCGAGCGGCGTGTAAAATGCAGCGCTTTCCCATGTCATCAGCCCGCCTTGACATGCCACCCGGGGACTCTGTTGGAACATAACGACTGCACCTTGACTTCGCCGCTGTCGGCAGCCGCCCAGGCCGATGCTCCGCTGCTGTGCCTGACCATCGTCTGGCACCCCGATACCGGGCGCATCGGCGAACAGTACCTGGCCACCGGCGCCACCGTTGAACTGTCGCGCTACCTGCCCTTGTTCCAGCGCCCCGGCCAGGCCCAGGCCGCGCTCGGCTACGGCGGCATTTCGCGCGAACGGCTGCTGATCGTGCGCGACCAGCAGGACAAGCTGACGATCCATCCGCCGGCCAGCCGCATGGCCGTCGAGCTGAACGGGGTTGACATCGGCGCGGCGGTGCAGCTGAGCCACGACCAGGTCGCGGCAGGCGCCATCCTCGGACTGGGGCGCGCGGTACTGCTGTGCCTACACTGGATGCGCTGCCTGCCCAAGGACAATGCGCTGCCCGGCCTGCTCGGCGTGGGCGAAGCGGCCATCCGCATGCGCGACCTGGTACGCCAGGTGGCCGCGACCGAGGAAGCCGTGCTGCTGCTGGGAGAGACGGGAACGGGCAAGGAAGTGGTGGCGCGCGCCATCCATACCTGCAGCGCGCGCACGGCACGGCCGCTGGTCACGGTCAATATGGCGGCCTTGAACGAATCGCTGGCGGCAGCGGACCTGTTCGGCGCGGCGCGCGGCGCCTATACCGGCGCCCAGGCGGCCCGCGGCGGCCTGTTCGGCGAAGCCAGCCAGGCCACCCTGTTTCTCGACGAAATCGGCAACGCGCCCGCTGCGGTGCAGCCGATGCTGCTGCGCGTGCTGGAGAGCGGCGACTACCGTCCGCTGGGCGCGGCGGCCGACCTGCGCTCGAGCGCGCGCCTGATCGCGGCCACCGACCAGGATCTGTATGCCGACACCTTCAACCAGGCGCTACTGCGTCGCCTGGAAAGCTTCGTGATCCGCCTGGCGCCCTTGCGCGAACGGCGCGAAGACATCGGCGTGCTGCTCCTGCACCTGCTGGGCGAACACGCGGGCGGTCTACGCTTTCCTCCTGAACTGGCCAGCAAATTTGCCAATTACGACTGGCCCGGCAATGTGCGCCAGCTGCGCCATCTGGCCACGCGTTGCCTGCTGGCGCTGCAGGCCGGCGCGTACCCCGACTTCGACGGCATGCTGGAAGTGCGGCCGCTACGGATGACGTCCAGCGCGGCCGCAGGCGCGCCTGCGCCGGCCACGCCAGCGCCGGGCCGCAAGAAGCTGGCGGAGCTGAGCGACGCCGACGTGCTGGCCGCGCTGGACAATCATGGATGGTACATCCAGGGCGCGGCACAGCAACTGGGCATTTCGCGTCCGTCGATGTACAAGCTCATCGAAGGCAATGCGCAGATCCGCGCGGCCAGCCAGATACCGGCGGCGGAAATTGCCGCCGCGCTGGCGCGCTGCGGTAGCGACCTGGAAGCTTGCGCGGCCCTGCTCAGGACGCCGAGCGAGGCGCTGCGCCGCCATCTGCGCGCCCTGGATTTAGGGCACTAGCGTCCCGGCTTGGTCCTTCCTTGCATAATCGACCTTGAACACTTCGCAGCATCTGGCCGATGCGCGCGTGATTTATTCAAGGAATCTGCCGCTCGGGACACCGGCGCCACGCTGCCGGGGCGTGGACTTAGGCCTTGCGATCGGTCTGCCCGCCGTCGCCAACCTGAAACTCGGGGTCGGGCAGGGTGTATTGCCGTTTGTCCTTAGCCGTCAGCACGGCGCCGAACTTCCATTTACCGCTGGCATGGACGGTATGCGTGTCGCGGTCGCCCACCTTCCACACGAAGCTGGATTTGGTGCCATCGCCCAGCGGCCCCGGCGGTCCACTTTGCACCTTGAACTTGATCGTAACCGATTCCATCGAAGTCGGGCTTTCATCCGGTCCGATCACGCGAATGTGAATCTTGTCGCCTTTCCCGAAATTGAGCGATGGCATGGGCTGTCGCGACGGGATCAGGTAGCTCACCACGGTGGCGGGGCCAATGTCGTAAGCGTGAAAAACCAGGTCGTATTCTCGTGGTGCAGTGGCAGTCATAAGGTTCTCCAAAAAAGGGGGGGTCGGCACATTGGTACGAGCAAGGACCATGCCACCGCTCCGTCAGCGCTGGGGATAGCGGGGATCGCGCCGCAGGGCGACCAGATCCGGTTCGCTGTCGATGGCGTTATCCGGAAAGCCCAAGCGCCTGGCCAGCACGATCTCGTCGATGGCGCGCTTGCGCTGGCCCATCAGTTCGAAAGCCATGCCGGCGCGGAAATGCACGTCCATGCTCTTCGGGGCCAGCCCCAATGCCCGCTCCACCCAGGCCTGGGCGCGCGCGCGCTCGCCGCTGCGCGCGACGTACAGGCCCATCCGCGACACCAGCGCTGCGTCGTCAGGGGCGTGTTCCAGCCGCGCGCCGAGCAACTGGCGCGCCCTGGTGTACGCTTTGGCGGCTTCGGCGGCGCGGCCGGGAATCCATAACAAGGTATCGGCCAGGTTCGCCCAGCCCAGATAGTTGCCGGGATTTCCCTTTTGCGGCGACACGGCGTTTTCGAACGCCGCCGCCGCGCCCGGGTAGTCGCCACGGGCGAACAGCGCCGTTCCGAGGTTCCCGTACAACCAGGCGTTTGGCCGCACCTGCAAGCCTTGCTGCAGAATCTGGAAAGCTTCGTCGGTGCGGCCTTGCCGGTGCAAGGTGGCATTCAGATTGGCATAGGCGAACACGGCGTCCGGCTGCAGCCGCAAGCTGAGGCGGAACGCCTGTTCCGCGGCGGCGTAGTCGCCCTGCTCGAAATGTGCCTGGCCGATCAGGTCGGCAAACGAGCGTTCCTGGGGATACAGCGCCAGGCCGCGTTTGGCGGCCGCCCTCGCCTCGTCATAGCGGCGCAGGCGGTTCAATGCCTTCACCTTGCCCAGCAGCGCAAACACATTGTTCGGGTCGAGCGCGAGCGCCTGCGCCAAGGCCGCGAGCGCGGGCTCGCTCTTGCCGTCGCGTTCCAGGGCAATGCCGTATGCGGCATGGGCCAGCGCCAGCTGGCCGTCCAGCTTCAAGGACTGCTGGGCCGCGGCCATGGCCTTCCTCAGCCAGATCTCGTCCTGCCCGTCGCTCTGATGGCGGCGGCTGTACATGATCGACATGCCGGCCACCGCCGCCGCGCTGTCCGGATCGTGCGCCAGGACCCGTTCGAAATGCCCGCTTGCCGCCGCCAGCTGGCCGGGCCGGTCGTACAGGCGCAGCGCGTCGAGTCCATGGGCGATCTCCTGTGCGGCGGAATAGCTGCCCAGCGCAAGCGGCATGTCCATGCCAGCGCCGCGCCAGTACCAGGCGCCGCCGAGCAGGAGCGCGCCCAGCGCCAGTGCAAGCCAGGCGGCCCTTCGGCGGCGCGCTCCATTCCAGCGCCGCTGGCGTGGGGCGGTCGCGGCGGGGCGCGGCGTGTCCAGCCCTGCAAGCACCGCCTGCATATCGGGCAGCCTGTGGGCCGGATCGCGCGCCGTCATTGCCAGAATCAGCTGGCGCAGCGACACCGGCATGGCGTCCGGATACTCCCACTGCCGCGAGCTGCATTGCAGCAGCGCGGCGGCCAGCGCCAGGCCGTGCAGCGCGGGGAACGGGCGCGCGCCCGTCAGCAGCTCGTACAGCATGACCCCCAGCGCGTACACGTCGGTCTTGACGCTGCTGCCGCCACCGCTCAGCATCTCCGGCGCCATGTACGCAACGGTTCCCTGAGGATCGCTCAGCGCCACCGAAGTGGACACGGTGGCGTCGCCCTGCGTCGCCAGGCCGAAGTCGAGGATGCGGATCCTTGAGCCGCCCTCTTGCATGACGTTGGACGGTTTGAGGTCGCCGTGCACCAGCCCTGCCTGGTGCGCCTCCAGCATCGCCCCGGCGATCTGGACCACGATGTCGCGGGCCGCGCCGGGATCGGGCGGCCCGGCCGCGAGTATCTGCCTGAGCGTGATGCCGCGCACCAGCTCCATCACGATCGATTGGCTGTCGTCATCGTCTTCGATGGCATAAATCTTGACGAACGCGGCGTGCTGAACCGAAGCCGCCAGCCGCGCCTCGTTCACCAGCTTGGCAGCCCCGCCCTGCTTGAGCCGTTTTAACGCAACACTTCGGCATAATTTGCTATCCCAAGCCTCGAAAACCTGGCCGAAGCCCCCTTCTCCCAAGGCCGCGCGAATTTCGTAATGCTTGATCGTCTGCCCGATCGGCGGTGAGGCGAGCGGCGCGGGGGAGTGTGCGGGCATGGGGAGGGTGTGAATACTGGCTATCATACAAAATTGGCAGTGGGCAATTCTAGCATCTACGCGTTTGCACTACCGGTCGCCCGTCGACGCGGTCGAACAGGACCTATCCATTACAATCGCGCCCATGCTCTCCGAATTCGACCTGATCAAACACTACTTCCAGCGCCAGCGCCCGGGCCGGGCCGTGCTGGGCATCGGCGACGACTGCGCCCTGCTCGCGCCCGCCCCCGGCATGCAGCTGGCGATCTCTTCCGACATGCTGGTCGAAGGCCGCCATTTCTTCGCCGGCGCCGACGCGCGCAAGCTGGGCCACAAAAGCCTGGCGGTGAACCTGTCCGACCTGGCCGCCATGGGCGCGCGCCCGCTCGGCTTCACCCTGGCGCTGGCCCTGCCCGAAGCCAGGCGCGAATGGCTGGCCGGCTTTTCCGCCGGCCTGTTCGCGCTGGCCGACGAACACGACTGCGAACTGATCGGCGGCGACACCACCAAGGGCCCGCTGACCATCTGCATCACCATATTCGGCGAGCTGGCGCCGGGCCAGGCGCTGCGGCGCGACGCCGCGTGCGCGGGCGACGACATCTGGATTTCCGGCACCCTGGGCGATGCCCGCCTGGCGCTGGCCTGCTTCTGGCACCAGCACACCCTGCCCGGCGCGCAGCTCGACCTGGCCGCCGCGCGCATGCACACCCCGACCCCGCGCGTGGCCCTGGGCCGCGCCCTGGCCAGCGCCGGGCTGGCGCGCGCCGCCATCGACATCTCCGACGGCCTGGTGGGCGACCTGGGCCACATCCTGGCCGCCTCGCGGGTGGGCGCCACCCTCGACGCCGACCTGCTGCCGGCCGGCCCGGTGCTGGCCGGCCAGGACAGCGCCCTGCGGCGGCGCTTCTGCGCGGCCGGCGGCGACGACTACGAACTGTGCTTCA
>CAMLHI010000040.1 GCA_946479705.1 uncultured Oxalobacteraceae bacterium | reverse complement strand
GCGCCATCGTTCACGCCCGAGGCGTTGCCGGCGGTGACGCTGCCGTCGGCCCGCACCACGCCCTTGAGGCGCGCCAGCGATGCGAGCGTAGTGGCGCGCGGATGCTCGTCCACCGTCACGCGCAATGCCTCGCCCTTCTTCTGTGGAATCACGACCGGAACCAGCTCTTCGTCGAAACGGCCCTCGCGCTGGGCGGCGGCGGTCTTTTCCTGGCTGGCCAGGGCGAAGGCATCCTGGTCGGCGCGGCTGACGTCATAGTCGGTGGCGACGTTCTCGGCCGTCTCCGGCATCGCATCGACGCCGTACAGCGCCTTCATGGCCGGGTTGACGAAGCGCCAGCCGATGGTAGTGTCCTGCAACTGCGCCACGCGCGAGAAAGCCGAGTCGGCCTTGCCCATGACGAAGGGCGCCCGGGTCATCGATTCGACGCCACCGGCAATCATCAAGTCGGCGTCGCCGCAGCGGATCGCGCGCGCCGCGCTGCCGACCGCATCCATGCCCGAGCCGCACAGGCGGTTGACGGTCGAACCGCCCACCGATTGCGGCAGGCCGGCCAGCAGCGCGGCCATGCGCGCCACATTGCGGTTGTCCTCGCCGGCCTGGTTGGCGCAGCCGAAAATCACATCGGCAATGGCGCGCGGGTCCATGCGCGGATTGCGCTCGATGAGCGCGCGCAGCGGCACGGCCGCCAGGTCGTCGGCACGCACATCCTTCAGGGCGCCGCCGTAGCGGCCGATAGGGGTACGCACCGCATCGCAGATAAAGGCGTCGATCATGCTGCTTCTCCAGTCCGGTTAATCAGGGGCACGCCGGTGAGGGCCTGCAACTCCTCGAAACTCAAGTCCTCGACCATTTCACGCACGGCCAGGCCATCGGCCGTCACGTCGATCACGGCCAGGTCGGTGTAGATGCGCGAGACGCAGCCGATACCGGTCAGCGGATAGCTGCAGGCGCCGACGATCTTGCTTTCGCCCTGCTTGGTCTGGTGCTCCATCATCACGAACACCTGCTTGGCGCCGATGGCCAGGTCCATGGCGCCGCCGACCGCGGGGATCGCCCCCTTCGCGCCAGTGTGCCAGTTGGCCAGGTCGCCGCGCTGCGAGACCTGGAAGGCGCCCAGCACGCAGATATCGAGATGGCCGCCGCGCATCATGGCGAAGGAATCGCCGTGGTGGAAATAGGCGCCGCCGGTCAGCAGGGTCACCGGCTGCTTGCCGGCATTGATCAAGTCTTCATCCTCCTCGCCGGGCGCGGGTGCCGGACCCATGCCGAGCAAGCCGTTCTCGCTGTGCAGGAACACTTCCCGTTCGCGCGGCAAGTGATTGGCCACCATGGTAGGCAAGCCAATGCCAAGGTTCACATAAGCGCCTTCCGGCACATCCCGGGCGACCCGGGCCGCCATCTGATCGCGCGTCATCCGCTTCATGCCTTGCCTCCTTGCGCGACGATGCGCTGAACGAAAATGCCGGGAGTAACAATGTGCTCGGGATCGAGCTCGCCCAGCGCCACCACCTCGCCGACCTGGGCGATGGTGACCTTGGCGGCCATGGCCATGATCGGGCCGAAGTTGCGCGCCGTCTTGCGGTACACCAGATTGCCCCAGCGGTCGCCCTGGTGCGCCTTGATGAGCGCAAAGTCGGCGTGGATGGGCGACTCGAGCACGTAATGGCGGCCATCGATCAGGCGGGTTTCCTTGCCTTCGGCCAGCAGCGTGCCGTAGCCGGTGGGCGAGAAAAAGCCGCCGATGCCGGCGCCGGCGGCGCGGATGCGCTCGGCCAGGTTGCCCTGCGGCGTCAGTTCCAGTTCGATCTCGCCGGCGTGGTAAAGCGCGTCGAAGTGATGCGAATCGGCCTGGCGCGGAAACGAGCAGACAATCTTGCGCACGCGCTTGGCGGCCAGCAGGGCGGCCAGGCCGGTGTCGCCATTGCCGGCGTTATTGTTCACGATGGTCAATTCGCGCGCGCCCTGGGCGATCAGGGCATCGATCAGCGCGGACGGCATGCCGGCATTGCCGAAGCCGCCGATCATGACGGTCGCGCCGTCGGGTATGTCCGCCACGGCCGCTTCCAGCGATGGCACTATCTTGTCGATCACGCTGCTCTCCCCCTGGTGTTCGGTTATCGAACTAAAGTATGATTGCTGATGCGATCCAGTCTATCCTTGTGAGGCAGAGCGGACAATATGGCGCATAGCGCAACCGTTCGATCACCGAACACTTTTTATCGACCATGAAAAAACCCGGCTCCCCCACCATTGCCGAAGAGATCGACGCCCTCGCCGCGCCCGACTTCATGACCTCGCTCGCGCGCGGACTGGCCGTGCTGCGCGCCTTCAGCGACCAGCGCCGCAGCCTGACCATGGCGCAGATCAGCCACAAGACCGGGATTTCGCGCGCCGCCGTCGGGCGCTGCCTGAATACCCTGAAGCAGTTGGGCTATGCCGAATCGGAAGGCACGGCCTGGACCCTCAAGCCCAAGGTGCTGACGCTCGGCTATTCCTATCTGTCATCGACGGCCTTGACGGTCTCGACCCTGCCCTACCTGAACCAGATCAGCCGCGCGGTCAACGAATCGTGTTCGCTGGCGGTGCTGGACGAAGGGGAAATCCTGTACGTGGCGCGCGCGGCCACCTCGCGCATCATGTCGGTGGCGCTCAACACGGGCAGCCGGCTGCCGGCCTACTGCACTTCGCTCGGGCGAGTGATGCTGGCGCACATGGATGCGGAAGACCTGGACCGCTATTTTGCGGCGGTGGAATTGAAGGCGTACACCGACAACACCATCGTGTCGGAAACGCGCCTGCGGGAACTGTTGCTGAAGGTGCGAGAGGACGGCTACGCCATCGTCAACGAGGAACTGGAACTGGGGCTGCGCTCGATTGCCGTGCCGGTGCGTGGCGCCACCGGCTCGGTCGTGGCGGCCCTGAATGTGAGCGGCCAGGCCGCCCGCATCCGCGCCGACCAGATGCGGGCAAGTTACCTGCCCGCCCTGGAACGCGGCGCGAAAGAGCTGGCGATCCTGCTGCCCTGAGGATTACGACGCTTCTTTCAACTGCTCCAGGATCGCCGGGTTTTCCAGTGTGGACACGTCCTGGGTGATGGTCTCGCCCTTTGCCAGCACACGCAGCAGGCGCCGCATGATCTTGCCCGAACGCGTCTTGGGCAGATTGTCGCCAAAGCGGATTTCCTTCGGCTTGGCGATCGGACCGATCTCCTTGGCCACCCAGTTGCGCAGTTCCAGCGCCAGCTTCCTGGCTTCCTCGCCGGTCGGCCGTGCCTGCTTGAGCACGACGAAGGCGCAGATCGATTCGCCGGTGGTGTCGTCCGGCTTGCCGACCACGGCCGCCTCGGCCACGATCGGATTGGCCACCAGCGCCGATTCGATTTCCATGGTGCCCATGCGGTGGCCCGATACGTTCAGCACATCGTCGATCCGGCCGGTGATGGTGAAGTAAGCCGTGTCCTTGTTGCGGATGGCGCCATCGCCCGCCAGGTACATGCGCCCGCCCAGTTCCTCGGGGAAGTAGCTGGTCTTGAAGCGCTCCGGATTGTTCCAGATGGTGCGGATCATCGACGGCCATGGACGCTTGACCACCAGAATGCCGCCCTGCCCGTTCGGCACGTCGTGGCCGGCTTCGTCCACGATGGCCGTCATGATGCCCGGCAGCGGCAAGGTGCACGAACCCGGCACCATCGGCGTGGCGCCCGGCAGCGGGCTGATCATGTGGCCACCCGTTTCCGTTTGCCAGAAAGTATCCACGATCGGGCAGCGTTCCTGGCCGACGTTCTTGTAGTACCACATCCAGGCTTCCGGATTGATCGGCTCGCCCACCGAACCGAGCAGGCGCAGGCTGGACAGGTCGGAGTTCTTCGGATGCACTTTCGGGTCCACATCGGCGGCCTTGATCAGCGAGCGGATCGCGGTCGGCGCGGTGTAGAAGATCGTGGCCTTGTGCTTGGCGATGGTGTCCCAGAAACGCGCCGCGTTCGGGTAGGTCGGAATGCCTTCGAACACGATCTGGGTCGCGCCCACGGCGGTCGGGCCATAAGCGATGTAGGTGTGGCCGGTGACCCAGCCGATGTCCGCGGTACACCAGAACACGTCGGACGGCTTGATGTCGAAGGTCCACTTCATGGTCAGCGCGGCCCACAGCAGGTAGCCGCCGCTGGAGTGCTGCACACCTTTCGGCGTGCCGGTCGAGCCGGAGGTGTAGAGGATGAACAGGGGATGCTCGGCGTCCACCCATTCCGGCTCGCACTCGGCCGGCTGGCTGGCCAGCAGATCGTGCAGCCACAGGTCGCGCCCTTCCTTGAAGGCGATATTGCCGCCGGTGCGCTTGTAGACGATGACGTCCTTGACCGACTCGCAGCCGCCCAGGCCCAGCGCCTCGTCGACGATAGCCTTGAGCGGCAGCTGCTTGCCGCCGCGCAGTTGCTCGTCCGCCGTGATGACGGCCACGGCGCCGGCGTCGATGATGCGCTCCTGCAGCGACTTGGCCGAGAAGCCGCCGAACACCACCGAGTGGGTGGCGCCGATGCGCGCGCACGCCTGCATGGCGGCGATGCCTTCGATCGACATCGACATATAGATGATGACGCGGTCGCCCTTCTTGATGCCGCGCGACTTGAGGCCGTTGGCGAACTTGCAGACGATGCCGTGCAGTTCGCGGTAGCTGGCCTTGGTGACGGAACCGTCGTCGGCCTCGAAAATGACGGCGGTCTTGTCGGCATTGCCGTTGGTGAGGTTGCGGTCCAGACAGTTGTACGACACGTTCAACTGGCCGTCGGCGAACCATTTATAGAACGGCGCGTTCGATTCATCCAGGGTCTGGGTGAAGGGCTTGTGCCAGTCCAGGTGCTCGCGCGCCAGGCGCGACCAGAAGCCTTCGTAATCGCGCTCGGCTTCCGCGCACAGGGCCTGGTAGCCCTCCATGCCGGACACGGCCGCCTGGGCCACGAATTCCGGTGGTGGAGCGAACACGCGATGTTCCTGCAAGCCGCCGTTTTCCTGCTGAGTATCTGTCCCTGCCATGCTGAAGTCTCCCAGTGAGTGTAGTTGTTATGTTAACACCTTAGACGCAGTCGCTTACTGCGCCCTTACACTTTGTTCATCCCTGACATCCATCCTACAACAGCCCGGGCACCGGCCGGCGCGGCAATGCCGGACCCGTGTAAAATGATGGATTGAAATTTTCTTGGTGCAGGCCAGGGATTTCAACAGCATCCTCATCACACAGCGAGAAACGTCATGACAGTCATCAAGCAGGACGACCTGATCGAATCGGTCGCCGCAGCGCTCCAGTACATCAGCTACTACCACCCCGCCGACTACATCCAGCACCTGGCGCGCGCCTACGAGGCCGAGCAAAGCCCGGCGGCCAAGGATGCGATCGCCCAGATCCTGACCAATTCGCGCATGTGCGCCGAAGGCAAGCGCCCGATCTGCCAGGACACCGGCATGGTCAACGTGTTCCTGAAAATCGGCATGGGCGTGCGCTTCGAAGGCTTTACCGGCACTGTCACCGACGCCGTCAACGAAGGCGTGCGCCGCGCCTACAACTTCGCCGACAACAAGCTGCGCGCCTCGATCGTGGCCGATCCCCAGTTCGAGCGCAAGAACACGCGCGACAACACCCCGGCCGTGGTCCACATGGAACTGGTCGAAGGCAACACCGTCGACGTCGGCGTGGCGGCCAAGGGTGGCGGTTCAGAAAACAAGACCAAGTTCGTCATGCTCAATCCGTCCGACTCGCTGGTGGACTGGGTCCTCAAGACCGTGCCGCTGATGGGCGCCGGCTGGTGCCCGCCGGGCATGCTGGGCATCGGCATCGGCGGCAGCGCCGAAAAAGCCATGCTGCTGGCCAAAGAGTCGCTGATGGAAGACATCGACATGTACGAGCTCAAGCAGCGCGGTCCGCGCAACAAGACCGAAGAACTGCGCATCGAGTTGTGCGACAAGATCAACGCGCTGGGCATCGGCGCCCAGGGCCTGGGCGGCCTGACCACCGTGCTGGACGTGAAGATCAATATGTACCCGACCCACGCGGCGTCCAAGCCGGTGGCCATGATCCCGAACTGCGCCGCCACCCGCCACGCCCACTTCGTGCTGGACGGCTCCGGCCCGGCCTACATCGAACCGCCGAAGCTGTCCGACTGGCCGGACGTCAGCTGGGCGCCGGACACCGAGAAATCCAAGCGCGTCGACCTCAACACCTTGACCCGCGAAGAAGTCGCCTCGTGGAAGCCGGGCCAGACCCTGCTGCTGAACGGCAAAATGCTGACCGGCCGCGACGCTGCCCACAAGCGCATCCAGGAGATGCTGGCCAAGGGCGAACCATTGCCGGTCGACTTCACCAACCGCGTGATCTACTACGTCGGCCCGGTCGATCCGGTGCGCGACGAAGCCGTCGGCCCGGCCGGCCCGACCACCGCCACGCGCATGGACAAGTTCACCGACATGATGCTCGAGAAGACCGGCCTGATCGCCATGATCGGCAAGGCCGAGCGCGGCCCGGTGGCCATCGAATCGATCCAGAAGCACAAGTCGGCCTACCTGATGGCGGTGGGCGGCGCGGCGTATCTGGTGTCGAAAGCCATCAAGAGCGCCAAGGTGCTGGGCTTTGAGGACATGGGCATGGAAGCGATCTACGAGTTCGACGTGACCGACATGCCGGTCACCGTCGCGGTCGATGCCAACGGCACCTCGGTCCACAACACCGGACCGAAGGAATGGGCCGCCAAGATCGAGAAGCTGACCAGCGTCGGCGAGATCCCGGTCGCCGTCAAGTAAGCCCTTCCGGCGTTCTGCACACCGTGCGGAACGCCTTCCCTCGCGCCAGCGGGGGCCCACCGCAATTTCCGCGCACACCATGCCTGACACCACCAGTCCCATCGGCGTATTCGATTCCGGCGTAGGCGGCCTGTCGGTGCTGCGCCACATCCGCAGCCAGCTACCCAACGAACACCTGATCTACTTCGCCGACTCCGGCTTCGCGCCCTATGGCGACAAGTCCGAGCACGTGGTGGCCGAGCGCTCGCTGGCCGTGGCCGACTTCATGATCGCGCAGGGCGTCAAGGCGCTGGTGGTGGCGTGCAACACCGCTACCGTCTCGGCCATCAAGTTGATGCGCGCCACCTATCCAGACCTGCCCATCGTCGGCGTGGAACCGGGGCTCAAGCCTGCCGCGGCGGCCACGCACAGCGGCAAGGTCGGCGTGCTGGCCACTGCGCGTACCGTGCGCGGGGAAAAATTGCTCCAGCTGCGCGACCAGATCGCTGCGGCCACGCAGGTGCAATTCCTGCTGCAGGGCTGCCCTGGGCTGGTCGATCTGATCGAGCTGGGCGACCTGGACACAGCTGACATGCGCGCCACGCTGGAACGCTACATCGTGCCGCTGCTGGACCAGGGCGCCGATACACTGGTACTCGGCTGCACCCATTACGTGTTCGTGCAGCCGGCCATCGAAGCCGTGATCGCCGCCACCACCTCGCGCGAGGTGGTGCTGGTGGACACGGGCGAGGCGGTGGCGCGGCGCCTGGTCAGCCTGCTGGGCGAGGCCGGCCTGCTCAATCTGGGCAATGGCGCGGCGCCGCGTCTGCATGGCTTCACGACAGCCAGCGCGACCGCCCTGTCCGGGGCGTTCACGCGGCTGCTGGGGCTGGCCGCGCCGGTGGCCGAAGTCGATCTCGGCGGTCCCCAGAAACAAGTCTGCAATTAGATTTGCCAGTTGCGCCAGAAGTTTGTATAATTTCGAGCTGTCCCGGCAACGAGACAATGTAAGACAGTGGTGGCTGTAGCTCAGTTGGTAGAGTCCAGGATTGTGATTCCTGTTGTCGTGGGTTCGAGCCCCATCAGCCACCCCAAAGAATTTTCTTCAATATCAAAGAGTTACACGCGATGAGCCTGTAGCTCTTTTTTATTTTTGGAAGATGAATTCCAATTTTTGGAAGATCGCCGACCGATTGCCGTCTCCACAGCTCACTGTCAGCAGGAAGATTGTGCAGCTCAACTATTCCGTAGAATAATGCGATATTTCAAAAGTGAGGAAATGTATGGACGAAGTGACCGAAATCGCCCGTCGTCAGATTGGCCTAGCTATTGCTACGCAATCGAGGCAGGTTGAAGAGACGCTTGCTGGCATACAAGCGGACTGTTCTGCCCGTGGATATCTTAAATCTGGCACCCATTTCCTCCTAATCGATAAAGCCTGTGGGGAGGCGATACGAGAGCGCGCGGAGCGCATCTGGGAAATTGTTCACCGATGTGTTGAATCCATTGGTGTAGAGTTTTACCCCGGGATCGCCTCAGAGTTGAAGGCTTTCGTTCTAACGCAATTGAATGGAACCGCAGGAGAGCTAACTGATCGCGCAGCGTCGACTGCTGCAAAATTTTGTATGCATAAAAACATACAAGATCACCTCACGGAGGCTGAAACCGCACGGGTAAGCGCTGTCCAGTGGCTTGAGGCAGAAATCGACCTATTTTGCACAGTACTATCAAAGTCCTCCGCTCGACCGCAATATAGCCCCCAGCCAATAATCAACATAACAGGATCACAGGTTGGATCAGTCCAGACTGGCTCACACTCAAGTGCCACCGTTACTCAGTCTGCCACCAATTCAATTTTTGGGGACACCCTTACTGCACTGCAGAAATTGAAGTCCGAACTTATAGCCGCTGGGTTGAGTGCTGCGACTCCTGAGGTTGTAGAGCTGGTTGATGAAAGTACAAGCGAGCTAGTAAGGCCGGCCCCAAGCAAAGCGAAGCTTTCAGCTTTTCTCGACTCAATTAAATCATCGTTGTCTGGCGCGGTAGAGCGTTTTCCAAAGATAGCGGTAGCGCTTGAAAGCGTGTCAAAGAGCTGGGAAATTTGCAAGCCACTGATTAAATCCCTACCCCAACTCTAGAGCGGTAATGGCCGCACACCTTAATGATGCATGGGTGTCTTCCTCCTATGAAAAGGTACTGAATTAAATAGGAAGTTACGCTAAAAGCTACGCCAGCAACCTAGCCGGGCGTCATGGGGAATGCCCAACCACGCCAGCGCATATCATCGGGGCGGGGTAGCTCGGCGCCTTTCATCCTCTTCCAGTACACATGGCTCAATTTTAAGGTCGTTGCGTAGACATTCCAAAATCTGGCCGCTGAGACCTGCGACGCTCGGGAATTGCCGCTGGACTTGGTCAGCATGAAGCACTACCGCTCGCAGGCGCTTTATCCCCCAGAGCAATCTGTTGATGTCGGCAGGATCCTGGCGGATGCGAATGTCGCGCAATTCGGCCGTTGTGAGTGGCGGTTTGAATGTCATGTCAAAGCACTGAATAAAATTACAGTGTATCGCAACGACGCCGTTGTCACGCGCCAGCATTGAGCGATGTCTCGCTCCATACACATCGCCAAGCGCTGGCATAAAAGTCATATTCCGTTGCATAATGCTCTAGTGCATCAATGCGGGGGCCGGTACGGCACTGATGTCAAACCCAGACTATTACGACAAAGGCGAGTCGCCAATGAAAAGTATTGCTTTTTTCAACAACAAGGGTGGAGTAGGCAAGACGACCCTTCTATGCAATCTTGCCAGCTATATGGCAAAGCATCATGGCAAGAAGGTACTGATTGTGGACGCCGATCCTCAAAGTAACAGTACGGCTTATCTAATGCCGGAAGAGGAACTTGATGAGTACTACCTAAAATTTGACGCTGCGAACCTTTTCGCATATTACGAATCGATCGCGCGCGGCAAAGGATTTTCGGCTACTCCGCCGTTTATAACGAATTCATCGCGTTTCGGGGTCGATCTTCTTCCCGGTCACCCGAAATTCGCCCTTCGAGAGGATTTACTTTCGAAAGACTGGGGCGAAGGCCTCCAAGGCTTGGAACGAGGGCTGCAAACCACATTTACGTTCAAACATTTGTTAGGTCAGGTAGCTCCCACGTACGACTACGTTTTTGTCGATATGGGGCCGTCGTTGGGAGCAATCAACCGTTCAATCTTATTAGCTGTCGATTTCTTTTTGACTCCGATGTCTGCTGACCTATTCAGCCTCCTAGCAGTCGAGAACATTATCGTATCCCTGTCCGCATGGAAGAGTGAACTGCTCCTCGCACTTCAAATATATGAGCAAAAAAACGGGGAGCGGTACATTCTGGATGGAGCCGAAGTCCACTGGACAGCTCATTTCATCGGTTTTGTAATGCAGCAGTACAAAACTAAAGCTGTGCGAGGCGAACGGCGCCCCGTTCGGTCGTATGAAAGTTTACTCCAAAAAGCTCGGCCCGAACTGGAGCGGTTGGAGAACGCATTTGGGCTTGAGGACTTTGAAAGCGCAGCACTCGGACAGATCCCGAGCTTGTACAGCTTAATTCCACTTTCACAACTTGCCCATGCACCCATTTTCGACCTCGGCACAGGCGACGGAGTAGTCGGCGCGCACTTTGCTGCCGTGGACGATACAAAAGCAATGTACGAAAGCATCGTTTCTAGACTTATGGTCCGCCTGAATCTCGCAGAAAGGACACTGCGATGATCACTTGGCCTCAACGGCTACTCGAGGACTTCCAGATTGAACGAGTAGTTCTTTTTGTCGGATCAGGGGTGTCCCGGAATTCCGTTGGTGCTGACGGACACACGCGACCTAAGACATGGCACACTTTCCTCGAGAGCGCCGCAGCACAGCGCAATATGGCCCCAATAATTGGGCCTTATCTGGCCGCTCGTGATTATTTGACAGCTTTGGATGTCTTGCGTCATGGCATGGCACATGAAGACTATGCCGCGCTGGTTCGTGCAGAATATCAGCGCCCGGCCTACGAACCGGCAGAGATACACGATGCGCTATATCGATTGAATTGTCGCATCGTTCTGACGCCCAACTTTGACAAGATCTACGACGTTTTCGCCGGCCAAAAATCGCGTGGAACGATAGATGTGAAGGAATATCATTGCCCTGAAATCGCAGAATTCATACGAGGTGACCGGCAAGTAGTGATCAAGACTCACGGCTCGGTAGATTCGCATAAGCAAATGATCTTTGGACGAAAGGATTACGCAAAAGCTAGAGTCGAGCACTCTCTATTCTACGACGTGCTCAAAGCCTTGATCCTCACGCACACATTCTTGTTTGTGGGTTGCGGTATAGACGATCCGGATATTCGTTTGGTACTTGAAGACATCAACTTTGGTGCGGTTGGGTCGCGCGCGCATTACTTTGTTGCCGCTGAAGGCTCAATCAACCAGGACATGAAAAATGTCTTGTTGGATACTATGAATCTACGGGTGGTTGAGTACAGCTACGTTGCAGAGAGCAATGACCATAGCGACCTTACAAATTCGCTCAAGGACTTGGCTACAACATTAGCGGAGGCAGGATAGCGATAAATCGTTATGACGAGCTCTTACCCGGCGGAATGAAAGACATAGCGTAGCGGAGCCCGCGCTATGAAAACGCCGTCACCTCCCCCGGCATGGATTCTGCAGTTGAAAGCATGCATTACAATCTCGCCCATCGCCACCTCAAGGATGGGTAATGCAAGCGCCAGAAATCAACTACGGTTCCGACCCCTCCGGCCTGGTATGGGGTTTCCTGTTCGGCAGCGCGGGTTCCGCCAGCACCATCGACGCCGTTGCCGCCCAGGACTGGATCGCCGATCCGACGCGGCGCGCCAAGGGCGAATTCATCTGGCTACACTTCAACCTCTCCAACGCCGCCAGCGAAAAGTGGCTCCATGCCCACGCCAGCCTGTCCGACGAATTCTACGAAACGCTGCACCAGGGCTCGCGCTCGACCCGCATCGAGCTGGCCGACGACATGCTCATTGCCGTCGTCAACGACGTCAAACACGATTTCTCGTTCGAGCCATCCGACATCTCCACGCTGTGGTTGAGCGTCTCCGAAACGGTGGTCATCAGCGCCCGCCGCACTCCCCTGCAATCGATCGAACACCTGCGCCAGGCCGCGCTGCAGGGCGAAGCGTTCGAGTCGTCCGTGGAGCTGCTCACCCATCTGCTGCGCGACCAAGCCGACGTGCTGATCGATATCGTCCGCAAGGCCGTGAAACGGGTCGACCAGATCG